>NZ_JACVTX010000042.1:0-28569 GCF_016624745.1 Erwinia sp. S43
AGTTACTGAAGTTACTGAAGTTACTGAAGTTACTGAAGTTACTGAAGTTACTGAAGTTACCGGAGTTGCTGGAAGCTGGGTGGTTTGGTCCAGCCTCTGCGGTGGCTTCCGGGCGGTCCTCGCGTCGTGCTCTGCACGATGCCTTCGGTGTCAGCATCTGGCCGGTCGGACCGGCAAAGACGGGTCGTCCCTGACCCGACTCCGCCTGACACCGACGTCCTGTCGGTGTCTCCTGGCCAGCTGCTGCCACCTCAGCGCTGCGGAATGCCCGGCAGCCGCCGCAGAGGCTTTCCCTTTCAATCTTTCTTTATCGCGATGTGAAACGTATTTCTTGTGGCGGACGAACACGGTTTTTTTAGCAGGCAACGCAGAATGTAAAAGCGGAGCGGCAGGGGCACCCTACAGGCAATCCACAGCGCTGAGCGAAGAGAGGAAGCCAGGATTCGGCCACAGGGACGTGGACGAAAGCCTGAGCCGTGCCATGGATGGCACGTCTCAGGCGGTCCGACAGGCTGACGATCGGAGAGAAGGTATCGCGAAGCGACGCGAGGACCCGCCCGAAGGGGGACTCTGCCGCTCAGCGTTTCGCAATGGTACAGAGGACTTACAAATGAACCTAACTAGCCACAATAAGACGGACCAAATCGCCCGTCAGCCCACATTCTCCTGCATACGCTGCATAAACTCCTGTACCCACTTCATCCGCACCTTACGCTCCGCCAAATCGCGAATAAACTTCAGGCGCGTCGGGCCATCAAGACGCCAGTGCTTCGGCTCCTTTTGCAGCAGCCCAATCAGCCACATCGGATCGACCTTATTCTTCTCGGCAAACTCAACATAACCACCGTTATCGCTGGCTTCAATCTTACGCACGCCCAGCTTCTGAGCAATCAGCCGCAGAGCCGCAATATCCAACAGGTTACGCGCCGCATCGGGCAGTAAACCGAAACGATCGATCAGCTCGACCTTCAGATCGTCCAGATCGCCCTGCTGCTGGGCACTGGCTATCCGCTTGTAGAATGAAAGGCGGGTATTCACGTCAGGAATAAAATCATCCGGCAGCAGCGACGGCATGCGTAGCTCAATTTCGGTCTGGCTGCTGGTCAAATCCTCCAGCGACGGCTCACGGCCCTCTTTCAGCGCGGTCACCGCGTTTTCCAGCAGCTCCATATAAAGCGAGAAGCCAATGGTTTCCATCTGTCCGCTCTGGCCTTCGCCCAGCAGCTCACCGGCACCACGGATCTCCAGATCGTGGGTGGCGAGCGCGAAACCAGCCCCCAGGTCCTCCAGCGAGGCGATGGCCTCCAGGCGTTTATGGGCATCAACGGTCATCGCTTTCGGATGCGGCGTCAGCAGCCAGGCATAGGCCTGGTGATGCGAACGGCCCACGCGACCGCGCAGCTGGTGCAGCTGTGCCAGACCAAAGTGGTCGGCGCGCTCAATGATGATGGTATTGGCCGTAGGTATATCAATACCGGTCTCAATAATCGTGGTACAGACCAGCACGTTAAAACGCTGATGATGGAAGTCGTTCATCACCCGCTCCAGCTCGCGCTCGCGCATCTGGCCGTGACCGATCGCCACCCGCGCTTCCGGCACCAGCGTAGATAAACGCTGTGCGGCTTTTTCGATATTTTCCACGTCGTTATACAGGTAATAAACCTGCCCGCCGCGCAGCACCTCACGCAGAATCGCCTCGCGTACCACCAAATCGTCATACTCGCGAACGAAGGTTTTCACGGCCAGGCGACGTGCCGGCGGAGTGGCAATAATCGACAGGTCACGCATGCCGCTCATCGCCATATTCAAGGTGCGCGGAATTGGCGTGGCGGTCAGCGTCAGAATATCGACGTCGGCACGCATCGCTTTGATACGCTCTTTGTGACGCACGCCGAAACGGTGCTCCTCATCGACGATTAACAAACCAAGGTCGCGCCATTTGATGTCGTTCTGCAGCAGCTTGTGTGTGCCGATCAGAATATCAACTTTTCCCTCTCCGGCCTCGGCCTGAACCAGCGCCTGTTCTTTCGCGGTTCGGAAGCGGGAGAGCATCTCAATACGTACCGGCCAGTTGGCGAAGCGATCGCGGAAGTTATCGTAGTGCTGCTGTGCCAGCAGGGTAGTGGGCACCAGTACCGCCACCTGCTTGTGGTTTTCTACCGCCAGGAATGCGGCGCGCATCGCCACTTCGGTTTTACCAAAACCGACGTCACCACACACCAGGCGATCCATCGCCAGCGGCTGGCACATATCGCTCAGTACCGCGTTGATGGCCTGCGCCTGGTCCGGTGTGGTTTCAAACGGGAATCCGTCGCAGAACAGCTGGTACTGCTGGCGGTCGTGCTTAAAGGCAAAGCCTTTTTTCGCTTCACGCTGGGCATAGATGTCCAGCAGCTCGGCTGCCACGTCACGCACTTTTTCGGCCGCTTTCTGCCGGGCTCGCGTCCAGGCATCGCTGCCCAGCTTGTGCAGCGGCGCATTCTCTTCGGCACCACCGGCATAGCGGCTGATCAGGTGCAGCGACGATACCGGCACGTAAAGCTTGGCATCTCCGGCATAGGCCAGCATCAGATATTCTGCCGTGATGCCGCCGGTCTCCAGCGTGGTCAGGCCGATATAGCGCCCCACGCCGTGCTCAAGGTGGACCACCGGCTGGCCCGGGTGCAGCTCGGCGAGGTTACGGATCAGCACGTCCGGGTTAATGGTCCGTTTGCTGTCCTGGCGGCGTCGACTTACGCGCTCGCCCAGCAGATCGCTCTCGCAAATCAGCGCCAGATTGCGCAGCCCGTCGATAAAGCCGTGCTCGCTGGCACCGATCAGCAGGTAATGACCCGGCTTACTGACCTCTTTCAGCGAACGTACCGTTTTGGGCTTCAGCTTGATACGGGCCAGCAGTTCCTGCAGCGTTTCACGGCGGCCTTCACTCTCAACGGAGAACACCACCGAACCGCTGAAGGATTCCAGAAACTTCCGCAGCGCTTCCAGCGGTGATTTGGCCTGTGCCTGCACGGCCAGATCCGGCAGCGGCTGATACTGCAGATTGGTATTCGCCGCCTTGTCTGTCAGCAGATCGGTCCGCAGCTGAATACGCGGCCAGTTTTTTAGTTCGGCAAATAATTCATCGCAGCGTAACCACAGAGCCGGTGGTGAAAGCAGAGGGCGCATCGGATCGACTTTGCGATTTTCGTAACGCGTATTCACATCCAGCCAGAAACGCTCGGCGCTGCTTTCCAGATCGCCCGCCACCACCAGCAGGGTACTGGCGGGCAGGTAGCTGAACAGCGCGGGTAAAGGCTTGTCGAAAAACAGCGGCTGCCAGTATTCGATTCCGGCAGGCAGGGTGCCTTTGCTGACTTGCTGATAGATATGTTCCGGTTCACGGCGAACGTCAAATTGCTCACGCCACTGGGAGCGGAACAGCTCGATGGCATTTTTATCCGTCGGGAACTCGTGAGCAGGCAGCAGATTGATGGCGGAAACTTCTTCCTGAGTACGCTGCGTATCAACGTCAAACAGACGCAGACTGTCGATTTCATCATCGAAAAAGTCGATGCGGTACGGGCGATCGCTGCCCATTGGATACAGGTCCAACAGGGCACCGCGCGTGGCGTATTCGCCGTGTTCCATCACCTGGTCAACGCTGCGGTAGCCCGCCTGTTCAAGCTGTGAACGCAGCGTATCGCGGGAGAGCTTCTGCCCCTTGCTCATCACCAGCGCATGTCCGTGCAGGAAACTGTGCGGGCACACGCGCTGCATCAGGGTATTAACCGGTAAAATCAAAATGCCGTGGCTTAGCGATGGCAGCTGGTACAGCGTGGAGAGGCGCGAAGAGATAATTTCCTGGTGCGGCGAAAAACTGTCGAAAGGCAGCGTTTCCCAGTCAGCCAGCGTCATCACCGGCTGTTCCGTAAACTGGCGGATTTCATCCTGCAGCCGCAGAGCGTTCTGCATATCTGGCGCAATTAACAGCACCGGGCCGGCATGGCGTTCAACAATTTCGGCGCATTCGACGGCGCAGGCAGCACCCGTGAGCTGCCCCAGCAGCCGCTGATCGCCAGCGCGTGAGGGAAGAGTATAACGATAGTTTTCAGGCATATTCAGTTCGATAGTCTCTACTCAAATGGGAGAGAGGGGAGCCGCCATGACGCCTGTCGGCTGCAATGGCTCGGACAGCAGGGGACCCCAATTCAGCTTTGCCGAGTATACCTTTTTTTTGCTGGCCGCTGGGTACTGTGTCGGTCTGGCTGGTTAATGTTTATCCAAAGTTTCATTTTTTCGCTATGGCAATGATGTCCACTGCCGCAGTCGGACAGAATCAATATAGTGAAAATTCCCCGTTAGCGTCGTCTTTCCGGCGAAAGGGCACTTTTAAAATGTTTCAGATCAATAAGTGTCGATAAATAAGCCTGTGGCAGATGTAGCGCCGATAGCACTCATTGTCTAAAATCATCAGGTAAAACGGCCATGGTGCAACCGGGAGAAATCGAGTGAGTTTGCCTACGGAATCACGCTTTTTTCACCCTAAAAATATTGTGCACCTGTGCTTTGCCCTCGTGTTTCTGTTTTTAACGTTGCTCACCTGGCATGAAGCGATGGTGCTGAAGCGCACCTATGAATCAAACCAGCTTGCCCGACTCAGTTCGGTGGCAAACAATCTGGATAATCAGTGGCAGCATAACCTTGATGAACTGGCGTTTTTTCACAGTATGCTGGAGCATTCACTCGGCGATCCGCTGATTACCGACAAATCCACCGCTTTCTTGCAGCAGTTTGAGCGCGTTCGCCATACGCCACTGTGGCATCTTAGCCCGAGTGAAACCCGTGGCATACCGATCAATGGTATTTCCGATGAGCTGCTAACGCGTTTTCCGCTGTTCAGCCGGTCTGATTCCCGGCGCCTGGCCGATGAGCTAAATGCAGTGCTGGAAATGAGCCAGATCCTGCAATTTAACCAGCCGGAGCGCGATTTCCACTATCGCTTCTGGTATATCTCTCGCGCCGGTTTCTACCTCAGTTCCACGCTGCCGGATGCCAGCAGCAACCACTCGCTGGAAAATTTCTCCGGCGTGGCACAGCGTCCTTACTTTGTCGACCTCGACCCAAAGGTCAATCCGCAGCGTAAGATCCTGTGGTCAGATCCCTACGACTCCATGGATAACGAGGGTAAGGTGGTGACGGTCGCGCGCCCGGTCGATCGTGATGGCTACTGGTACGGCGTACTGGCAATGGATTTTTCCACGCAGCAGATCAAGCAGTACCTGCAGCAGTCGCTGAGCACGCGGCAGGAAGGGGGGGTAATGCTGGTCGGTCATCAGTTCAATCTGATCGCCTGGTCTGACGGCAGCCAGCTTGAGGAGTACCGCCTGCACAAAGCGCAGCTGGCGCAGCTGACCGAACAGGCTGCCGGAACCCACAGCGGGACAATGCGTTTTGACGGGCGTTTTGTCAGTTGGGTCCGCCTGCAGTATTTCGACGGCATGCTGGTCAACGTGCAGACGCTGCGTGAAGGGCTGCTGGGTGACAGTGGCCGTGTTGGACTGGTGCTGCTGCTGACGTGGCTGATGTTTAGCATTGTGGTGCTGGTTTCCCATCAGACGATTATCCGGATGACGGGCAGCTTGCTGAATTTGCAGGAAAAACTGAGCTGGCGCGCGAATTACGATGGCTTAACGCGGCTGTTTAACCGCACTGCCTTTTTCGATCGCGCTGAAAAGCTGGCGGCGCTTAATCAGCGGCAGCGGCAGCCGCTCTCCGTGATCCAGCTCGATCTCGATCATTTTAAATCGGTTAACGACAGTTGGGGACACCACGCCGGAGATCGCGTGCTGGCCCACGCGGCATCGGTGATTGGTCAGGCGCTGCGGAAAACCGATATTGCCGGTCGGGTGGGCGGGGAAGAGTTTTGCATTTTGCTCCCGGCCACCCGGCTGGATGAGGCCGTGCTGGTGGCGGAACGCATTCGCCGCAAGCTGGCGGCAAAAGAGCTGCTGGTGGGCAAACATCAAACGCTGAAGGTTACCGCATCGCTGGGCGTGAGCAGCAGTGAAGAGCAGGGAGAGTATCAGGTGGATAACCTGCAGTCCGTTGCCGACCGCAGGCTGTATCTGGCGAAACAGGACGGACGCAACTGCGTCCGCCATCGAGATTAAACATCGCCGCTGTTATCGTCCTCAACCGCCTGATAGATGCGCTGCATAATATCGGGGAACGCTGACTGGACCCGGCTCCAGCTGGGAATAAACGGCTTTTCGTTAGGGCGTTCAATAAACGCCTGCCCGGCCTCGAGTATTGACTGGGTGAACATTTCTACCGCCGCTTCTTCGGCGTGCTGATCGAACTTCAGGCCATTCATCACCGCTTCGTGGTTATAAATCTCCATCATATCCAGCGCATTGCGATAGTAGGTTGCCTTCAACACCCGGAAGGAGTCGCTGGTGATGTTCACGCCCATGGTGGCCATTTTACGCAGCAGCGACTGCACAATATCATTGCTCATCCGCCGCAGCCCGCCGGTTCCGTCTTCCTCCGACAGCGGCTGATGCTTGTGGTCGTAATTATCTGCGATCTCCACTTGGCAGCTCTGGCGGGTGGTGTAGTTGCGGTAAATCTCAGACAGGACGCCGATTTCCAGCCCCCAGTCGCCGGGAATTTTGATGCCGTTCAGCACGTGCGTGCGCATGGCGAATTCGCCGGAAAGCGGGTAGCGGAAACTGCTGAGATAATCCAAATATTCGGAGTGGCCGTAAACTTTTTGCAGCGAACGCAGCAGCGGGCCAACCAGCAGTCGGCCTACGCGGCCATTAAGCTTGTTATCGGCCACCCGGGCATAAAACCCTTTACAGAATTCGTACTGGAAATCGGGATTAGCCAGCGGATAGAGCAGTCGTGCCAGCATGCCGCGTTCATAGGTTACGATGTCGCAGTCGTGCAGTGCCACGCAGCTGGATTTATCGGAAGCCAGCGTATAGCCGGTGCAGAACCAGACGTTGCGCCCCTTGCCCGGCTGTGAGGGGGAGAGTCCTTCTTTGTCCAGTTCGGCGTCCAGCGCCTTCAGACGCGGCCCGTCATTCCACAAAATGCGATGCCGCTGCGGCAGACGAGAGAAGAACTCGCGGGCGTGAAGAAACTGATCGCGATCGGCACGATCGAGGCCAATAACGATCTCTCCCAGGTAGGGAACCTGTGCCAGCTCATCAACAATATGGCTCAGCGCCGGGCCTTCAAGTTCCGAAAACAGCGAGGGCAGAATCAGCCCCATCTTACGTTTGCGCGAAAAGCGTACCAGGTCCTTTTCCAACTCTTTAAGACTGCGCCCGGTGAGATTATGAAAGTTAGTTATTACGCCGTTCTGGTAAAAATCGCTCATCGCTATCCCCTTGGAATGTAGGTGGTCAGTCAGGATGGAGTGATAAAATGGTTCAGGCCTTCAACCCAGCCTTCCGGGCCCCGGGCGGTACTGCGATAGATATGCTGTTTGTCGGCTCGCTCAAGGAGCACCGGATTTTTGCTGTAGCCGCGAATGACCACGGCATAATCAACACTGTCGAGCATTGGCGCATCATTAGGCCCGTCGCCCAGGCCAATGGTGATTGGGCGGCGGCTACGCGGAGAAGCCGAAGAAGGGGCGTGCTCAAGCAGCCAGCGCAGCGCAGCGCCTTTGCCACTTCCTTTACTCATGACGTGCCAGAAACGCCCGCCCTGAACCAGCTCCAGTTCTGCCTCATTCAACCGAACCCGGAACAGGTCAAATTGTTCTCTGCTGTCCCGCCAGATCAGGCTTTCGGATGCTTCGCGCATTTTGGCCCGGGCAGCTAAAGCCGGGGTCAGCCCGGTCCACTCTGCAATCTCTTTTTCACTGACGTCGGCAAAGCCGATAAATTTAAAACCGTCACGTTCCCGGAGATTCAGCAGGGTATGGCAGATCGCCCGATAGTCCTGTGGGGATAACTGACCGGTAAGTGCTGACTGAGCATCACCATAGTGAACGACAGCACCGTTTTCACTGATAAACGGCGAACCGCCGAAACCCAGTTCTTGCTGCAGCGGCACAATTTCCGCGGCTGTTTTACTGGAGCAGATCACCAGTGGGATGTGGTGTTCTTTCAGACGCGTCAGCCACTCCGTGGCGGGTTGCCAGCTGTAGGTGTGATGATCGAGCAGTGAGCCGTCGAGATCGGTAACGATCATCAGAGGTTCCTGCAGTGTAAGCATAGTCTTAACCTCGCGAAATTAGCCCGGTGTGACAGTAAGACCACCGTATCAGCACAAAGTATAGTCAAGCTATCATCACCTTGTGGGGTGTGGAAGTCCGCCTGATACAGGCTGATATGCGGATTAATCCTAAAAAAAATGCTGTTTTTTTGGCCGGTTGCAAATGTGCCAGAATGCTCCCAGCGCAGAACTGGTGCGGGTTTTCCTGTACAAGTTAACGATTATTGTACACATTAATGCGTGAACTTAGGATTAGTCTGAATGCCAGAACGGGTTAGGGTAGAGGCGTAAAAGGATTTCCCCGAGTAACGAATTTTATTTTTGTTGCGAACAATTTACCCTGGCCAGCGGCTGGGGTTTTTTTTACCAATCGAAAGGCATCACGGGAATCAGGTAAGAGATGTCAGGAACGGCGGGCAAAAAAAAGCCCGCGCTGCGCGGGCAAAATCCTTGTTACTTTTTAGGTTGACTGCGCCTTTGGGGTTGGTGCAGTGAGAGTATTCTAAGTGTTCCCGATGTCAGAAGTCTTTGCGCGAAACGTAAAGAAAGCGAAAAGGCGGGCTATGGCAGCGCATGTGGCCATTGATTTTGCCACGCTGTCTATACTGTTTATCAGACAGTTATCGATTAAAAAGGAGAAAACATGGACTTTATTCGTATTGTGATTGCGATTCTTCTACCGCCTCTGGGCGTCTTTCTGCAGGTTGGTTTCGGTGGCGCTTTCTGGCTTAACATCCTGTTGACGTTATGCGGTTATATCCCCGGAATTGTTCATGCAGTGTGGGTGATTGCGCGCCGATAATTCTGGCTAAACCCCTGCGCAGTATGCGGTTTTCAGTTAAACTGTTGGGAAAAATTGCACAGGAGTTACCATGAAGGTGAATCAGCAGGTGACGGTAAAAACGGACGGCGGTCCACGCCGGGTCGGCACGGTTCTGGCGGTGGAAGAGTTTAACGAAGGGACAATGTATCTGGTTGCTCTGGAAGACTATCCGCTGGGGATCTGGTTCTTTAATGAATCGGGTCACGAAGACGGCGTTTTCGTTGAGCCTCATGCCTGAACATACTAAGGGGGTAACTCCCCCTTTAAACTGCCGCTGTTAACCCTGTCGCACGTTGACGTAAATACCGCTGGTGACGTTATCCATCAGGCGTACCACATGGTAGATCACCTGTTTGTTATGCGTCTTGATTTTGCGCTTAATATTGCCTTTGTGCGAAGAAACGGTTTTTACCTTGATTTGCATCTGGTCAGAAATTTCGCTCGTATCGTGGCCTGACATCCACATCCTCAACATATTGGATTCCGTCTGACTCAGCGTTAGCGGATGGACTTCTTTGCCGGAGGAATGGCGTGATGAGCTATTCAGTCGCTGCTGGAAGTAAGTCGCCAGCAGATGGTCGAGCGTCGCCGGTTTTATTGATTTTGAAGTAATGATCAGATTCTTACGCACATACAGATATTCTTCAAAATGGCTGTTGGAGATGGCCATAAATATGAAGAAAAGCGTGTCAGGATTCTGGCCAATGGCATTCCTGATACGCTGACTGGCTTCAGGTTCATTAATAAAACAGTCTTCATTGATGAAGACGACACCGGGTTGCAACTGCTGGCAACGCGTATGCAGTCGGTCAATGTCATTAACCTGAGTAATATTCTTGTCTTTAATTCCTTTGGTTGTCAGATAGTTGATCAACCCAACCCGGGTATAATTACAAGGATCCATAATTATTGTTGGCATTCTAGCGGCCCTTACCAGTTCGTTATCCATATAAATCAACGATGAATTACACGTTCGCACAGCAGAAGAAGAAAGCGTTCAGTATTCAAATTCTTGTTATGGTAGCCAACGTTAATACTACCCCCGCCATAGCCGACTGGAGTATTGACTCATCCTTGATGAAGGGGCTGCGTCAATCGCAGCAATTGCGTCACTATCGCGTAAAATGTTAAAAATCATGATAGGATTATTCTTAAAAGAATTCAATCAAAAAAACAATCTCACTAACACGGCGATTTTTGGGGTAATCCGTTCATTAAAGTGAAATAGAAGGTCGATAAAATATCGCCATTAAACATGAGGTTGCCAGGCCGATTTTAAAGAAGGGGAACTAAGGTCGTTGCTATTTCATTGCGTGGTAAGCGTGCTATCTTCCCGCGCCGATATACCTGCTCAGAGACGAAATTCTTGTAATAATCGAGGACTGAAACGATTATTTTTAGTACGAAAAAAATCTCTTTCAGTTCGGTCATAGGAAAACATTATTTCTTCTGCAAATTATTAATATCGACGTGCATATAAGTACTAATAGTCATTAGTCTGGCTGAATAAGCCGGATAGCATGCTCAAGAACCTTTTGTTCATCACGGTTGGCATCACTGCGTTTCCGACGAGTTTGCCTTAACACGCTGGCAATCATTCCCCGTGATATATTATGGCCGTCTTCCGTCAGCGCAATCGCTGCGTCACCAATAACCCGGCAAACTTCGTCATAATATTCTTCGCTAAGCGCATCACGTTTCATTTTTACACTCCATCATTGAGTATGACCAGGCGTTTATCCTCCGGCGACAACGCGGATTTAAACGATTGGGTCTCTGCACACGCCCTCTGTGTTAAATGACAGCGATGAAAAAAGGGTAGCAATGATTAACTGCGTGTCAAACCCACCGGCAGTCAGGCAACCGCCAACAGTTACTACAGGACGAATTCCGGCCTGACCTGGTTTCTGCCGCTGCTTTTGGCGATATATAATTGCTCATCTGCGCGGTTAATTGCTTCATCCAGGGCCTGTACGCTGCTGATATTCAGCAGGCTGATACCGATACTGGCCGTGACGCTAAGATCGTTGCCCTTATGCATAATGGCATTGTTTTCGATGCTGTTACGCAGTCGATTGGCCAGAAGGAATGCCCGCGCCTCGTTTGCCCCTTCCAGCAGCACAAGGAACTCTTCGCCGCCCATCCGGCAGACCAGCGAAGTGGGGGGGAGCGCCTGTTGAATACAGTGCACGGTTTGTGCCAGCACATAATCGCCGGCGGCATGGCCCCAGGTATCGTTAATATTCTTAAAACGATCGATATCGACCAGGAACAGCGCCCCGGAAAAACCCGCCATACGGTTGCGTGGTACGATTAAGCTCTGCAAGCGTGATGAGAGGCCGCTGCGAGTCAGTGCACCGGTCAACAAATCGTAATCCGCCCGGCGAGTTACGCGCGCAACCAACCTTTTATTTGCTTCAATACTCAGCGAAACGATTAACGGGCTGATGGTCATGGCAGCGACACCCAGCCGTGCGGCAGACAGGCTGTCTATGCGGAACAGATCGTTCTCGCCCTGGATATTCAGGACGTTACCGGCCACCAGAATGATCTCGCTAATACCGGTTATCAGCGTCAGGCAGCAGGTAATAAATAGCGGGTAGCTAATGGCGCACCACAGCAGCGCCGGAAGCGGGAACAGCAGACTACCGCCGCCGCCTACCCAGATACTCATGGCGGTGGTCACCAGCAGCGCGACCAGCGGCAGCAGTGAACTCTCAAACGTTTTTCTCAGTATCAGGCGCAGTTCGTCACGTCTCGGCAGGCTGATTACCGCCGGTAGCAGCAGAATGGAGGTCGACATCTGTTCCGAGAACCACGAAAACCAGGCCTTAAACAGCTCATCGTGAAAATAGCGCTCGCTGACAATGCCGCCGATGGCCGCGCAGACCAGCGCACCGGCAATCGACGCCGGAAATATGCGCATCAGCGACTGTAAACGGCGCGGATACGGCCGGGTAAAGTGGCGAGTCAGCAGTACCCAGCGCGCGGCGGCAATAAAGGTAATGTTGGAGAAGTTCACCCCCACGGAGATCATCGCCGGAGTGCTCCAGCACAAATCCGTGATCAGCATGCCGAAAAATAGCACCAGCAGCGAAACGCGGTTATCCAGGGCCGGAAAACGGATCAGCAAACCCAGCAGTACCGCATTACCCGGCCAAAAGATCGACATGGATTCGAAATTACGAAAGCACAGGCCGATAACCGACAGCAAAATGGCGAAAAAAAATAGAACGATAACCTGGTGAATACGATTTTTATTGTTTGGCATCTTCAGACTCGGTGCTGCCTGGTACGGCTGCTTATAGCATCTTTGATTGAGTCGCTGGCTTCCGGCCGGTAGACCTCCCGCAGCGGGTGACTACCTGAACTCACGTGCGAATGACATAAGTGACGAGCTGGATGAAAGCAAATACGTAAGAACATTCCTGGTTATCATAGTAGCAAGAGTTGGCCGTGTCTTTTCTGAAAATCATCACATTCTGTTCTTTATGAATAACTTCTCCGTCACTGGAGTGACGAAATCTTCCATTTCAGCGTCATTCATTTAGCGGATGGTGCGGGTAACTGATGCGAGTCCGGCTATATTTTAGGCATTGCCGTTGAGATTAGGCCGAATGTTTCAGCCATTGACAAAACAATGCGCACAGTCAGAGGCTTAGTAGTTCCATAAGACGGTACTAAGCTTTATCATTCCCCCCACTTATTGCATTAGCAAAAAACGGATTTCATGTATCAGCCTGTCGCACTTTTTATCGGCCTGCGCTACATGCGCGGGCGCGCCTCCGACCGCTTTGGGCGGTTTGTTTCGTGGCTTTCGGCTATCGGCATCACGCTCGGCGTAATGGCGCTGGTGACCGTGCTGTCGGTGATGAACGGGCTGGAGCACCAGCTGGAGCAAAATACCCTCGGCTTAATGCCGCAGGCGCTGGTGACCAGCGACAGCGGTTCAATTAACCCGCAGACAACCCCCGCCGATTCGCTACATCTCAACGGTATCAGTAAGGTCACGCCGCTGACGACCGGAGAAGTGGTGATGCAGAGCGCGCGCAGCGTTGGCGTTGGGGTTATGCTGGGGATCAACCCCGATGAGCCCGATCCGCTCACGCCTTATCTGATGAACGTCAGGCAGCAGCAGCTGAAAAGCGGCGAGTATAACGTCATCCTCGGTGAGCAGTTGGCCGCGCAGTTAGGTGTGCACCTTGGCGAACAAATCCGCCTGATGGTGCCTTCCGCCAGCCAGTTCACGCCAATGGGGCGCATTCCCAGCCAGCGTTTGTTTACCGTAATCGGTACTTTTGCCGCGAACAGCGACGTTGACGGCTATCAGATCCTCGTTAACCAGCAGGATGCTTCGCGCCTGATGCGCTACCCGGCAGGCAACATCACCGGCTGGCGTTTATGGCTGGATAAGCCGCTTGACGTTGACGTGGTCAGCCAGCAAAAGCTACCTGAGGGGCTGGTGTGGAAGGACTGGCGCGAGCGCAAAGGCGAGCTGTTCCAGGCGGTGAAAATGGAAAAAAACATGATGGGGCTGCTGCTCAGCCTGATCGTCGCCGTGGCCGCGTTTAATATCGTGACGTCACTGGGCCTGCTGATTATGGAGAAGCAGGGCGAAGTGGCGATCCTGCAGACCCAGGGCCTGACCCGGCGGCAAATTGTGGCGGTATTTATGGTGCAGGGTGCCAGCGCGGGCGTAGTTGGCGCCGTGTTGGGCGCGCTGCTTGGCATGCTGCTGGCCAGCCAGCTGAATAATCTGATGCCGGTTATCGGTGCGTTCCTTGATGGCGCGGCGCTGCCGGTGGACATTTCCCTGACGCAGGTGGCGACCATTACCGTAACGGCGATCGTCGTGGCGCTGCTGTCAACGCTGTATCCTTCCTGGCGCGCGGCCGCCGTTCAACCCGCTGAGGCTTTACGTTATGAGTAACAAGATCCTGTTGCAGTGCGACAACCTGTGCAAACGCTATCAGGAAGGCAGCGTGCAGACCGATGTCCTGCGCAACGTTTCCTTCAGCGTGCAGCCGGGTGAAATGATGGCTATCGTCGGCAGCTCCGGTTCCGGAAAAAGTACCCTGATGCATCTGCTCGGCGGGCTGGATACGCCGACCTCCGGCAGTGTGGTGTTTGACGGCAAGTCTCTGAATGAGATGTCCTCTGCTGCTAAAGCCGAGCTGCGCAACCGCGAGCTGGGCTTTATCTATCAGTTCCATCATCTGCTCCCGGACTTCAGCGCGCTGGAAAACGTGGCGATGCCACTGATGATTGGCAAAACGCCGAAGGCCGAAGCTCGCACCCGGGCGCTCGAAATGCTGAAAGCGGTGGGCCTCGATCACCGCGCAGAGCATCGCCCGTCGGAGCTGTCCGGCGGCGAGCGCCAGCGTGTGGCTATCGCCCGCGCGCTGGTCAATAATCCGCGGCTGGTACTGGCTGATGAACCGACCGGTAACCTGGACGCGCGCAACGCCGACGCGATCTTCGATCTGCTGGGTGAACTCAATCAGCGTCAGGGCACGGCATTCCTGGTGGTAACGCACGATCTGCATTTAGCCAAACGCATGCGTCGCCAGGTAGAAATGCGCGACGGCCAGCTCAGCGATCGCCTGACCATGGTGGGTAGCCTCTGATGGCGAATTCGCTCTCTTTACTGCTGGGCCTGCGTTTTAGTCGCGGCCGTCGTCGCGGGGGGATGGTCTCGCTGATTTCGGTGATTTCTACCGTGGGTATTGCCCTGGGTGTGGCAGTGCTGATCGTCGGCCTGAGTGCGATGAACGGCTTCGAACGTGAGCTGAACAACCGTATTCTTGCTGTTGTACCCCACGGTGAAATCGAACCGGTCAACCAGCCGTTTACCGGATGGCAGGGCATGCTGCCGAAAATTGAACGGGTACCCGGCGTGGCAGCGGCAGCCCCCTATATCAACTTTACCGGCCTGATTGAAAGCGGCAGCAAGCTCCAGGCTGTGCAGGTCAAAGGCGTGGACCCGCAGCAGGAATCTCGTCTCAGCGCGCTGCCTTCCTACGTGCAGGGCAATGCGTGGCAATCGTTTGGTGCCGGCAAGCAGCAAATCCTGCTGGGGCAGGGGGTGGCAAACAGCCTGAAGGTAAAGCAGGGCGACTGGCTGACCATCATGATCCCCAACAGCGATGCGCAGAATAAGCTGCTGCAGCCGAAGCGGGTACGTCTGCAGGTCAGCGGCATTCTTAAGCTGAGCGGCATGCTCGATCACGGCCTGGCGCTGGTTCCGCTGGCCGACGCGCAGCAGCTGCTGGGTATGGGCGATAACGTCACCGGCATCGCCATTAAAGCCGCCGATCCCTTCAGCGCCCAGAAGCTGATCCGCGAGGCGGGCAGCGTGACCAACGCCTATGTGTCAATCCGCAGTTGGATCGGCACTTACGGCTACATGTACCGCGATATTCAGATGATCCGCGCCATTATGTATCTGGCTATGGTGCTGGTGATCGGCGTGGCCTGTTTCAATATTGTCTCAACGCTGGTGATGGCGGTGAAGGATAAGAGCGGTGATATCGCCGTGCTGCGCACGCTGGGGGCCAAAGACGGCCTGATCCGCGCCATCTTTATCTGGTACGGGCTGCTGGCCGGGCTGGTGGGCAGCGTCAGCGGGGTGATTGTCGGCGTACTGGCCGCGCTGAACCTGACCGCTATCATTCATGCGCTTGAAGCATTGACCGGCTATCATTTCCTCTCCGGCGATATCTACTTCATCGATTTCCTGCCGTCCGAGCTGCACTGGCGTGATGTGGTTATCGTGCTGTTTACCTCACTGCTGCTCAGCCTGATCGCCAGCTGGTATCCGGCAAGGCGTGCCAGCCGCATCGATCCGGCACGTGTGTTAAGCGGCCAGTAAGCGAGGCAACGGATGTACTACGGTTTCGATATTGGCGGCAGCAAGATTGCGCTGGGCGTGTATAACGCGCAGCGCGAGCTGATCTGGAACAAACGGGTTGCCACTCCGACGCAGGATTACGAGCAATTTCTTTCGGTATTGCAGGCGCTGACCGCAGAGGCCGATGCGTTTTGCGGCTGCGTGGGCAGCGTGGGGCTGGGTATTCCTGGCCTGCCGGTGCCCGACGACGGTACGGTATTCAGCGCGAACCTGCCCGCCGCAAGGGGCCGCACGCTGCGTGCCGATCTCAGCCAGCGGCTGGGGCGCGAAGTCCGTATCGATAACGACGCCAACTGTTTTGCCCTCTCCGAAGCCTGGGACGATGAGTTTCAGGCCTATCCTGTGGTGCTTGGTATGATCCTCGGCACCGGCGTCGGCGGGGGAGTGATTGTCGATGGTAAACCGGTCACCGGCCGCAATTACGTGGTGGGGGAAATGGGGCATATGCGCCTGCCGGTGGATGCGCTGGAGGTGCTGGGCCGTGATATTCCGCTGCTCACCTGCGGCTGCGGCAAGAAGGGCTGTATTGAGGGATACCTCTCAGGTTCAGGATTTTCCTGGCTGTGGCAGCACTTTTATCACCAGACTCTCAGTGCGCAGGAGATAATCACCCGTTATTATCAGGGAGATGCTGATGCGCTGGCACACACCGAACGCTATCGTCAGCTGCTGGCGGTATGCCTGGGCAATCTGCTGACTCTGCTGGACCCGCATCTGGTGGTGCTTGGTGGCGGCCTGTCCAATTTTGATGCGTTATATGACGGCCTGGCGGAACGGGTTGCCCCCCTGCTGCTGCCGGTCGCCAAACCACCGCGCTTTGCCAAAGCGCGCCATGGAGACGCAGGCGGAATGCGCGGTGCCGCATTCCTGCATATTAAGGATTAGAGGATCGACTATGCGCACACCCCGCCGTCGCTTACGACTGGCCCGCTACAAAAAAAACCGCCGTCAGGTTCATCAGCGCTTTCGTCAGCGTATTTTTGAGCGCGATCGTAATCTCGAAATTTCACGTCAGCCGCTGCCGCGTGTGGTAGTGCTGACCGGTGCGGGGATCTCTGCGGAGTCCGGTATCCGCACCTTCCGCGCGGCGGACGGTCTGTGGGAAGAGCATAAAGTGGAAGATGTCGCCACGCCGGAAGGCTTTGCGCGTAACCCGCAGCGGGTGCAGGCGTTTTATAATGCGCGCCGCAGCCAGCTACAGCAGCCGGAGGTCAGACCGAACGCCGCTCATACCGCACTGGCCGAGCTGGAAGCCGTGCTGGGTGACCATTTCCTGCTGGTGACACAGAACATCGATAATCTGCACGAACGTGCGGGAAGCCGCAATATCATCCATATGCACGGTGAACTGCTGAAGGTGCGCTGCACCGGCAGCGGCCAGATCCTGCACTGGACCGAAGACGTGAAGCCTGATGACCGCTGCCACTGCTGCCAGTTCCCTGCGGTTCTGCGTCCGCATATTGTCTGGTTTGGCGAAATGCCGCTGCAAATGGATGAGATTTATCAGGCGCTGGCCGATGCGGATTATTTTGTGGCGATCGGCACTTCCGGGCACGTCTACCCGGCAGCGGGGTTTGTGCATGAGGCCCGTTTACAGGGCGCGCATACCGTTGAGCTGAACCTGGAGCCAAGCCAGGTTGGCAGTGAGTTTGACGAGAAGAACTACGGCCTGGCCAGCGAAGTGGTGCCCGCCTGGGTACGCGGGCTGCTGAGTAATCTTGGACGCCAGGCGTGATTAAGCCGCTTTACGTTTTGGCAACGAAAAAATCAGATGGGCGATAACGCCGCCGCAGAGTCCCCAGAATGCGGAACCCACCCCCACCAGCGTGACGCCCGAAGCGGTAATCAGAAAGGTGATTACCGCGGCGTCCCGCTGTTTCTCATCGCTCAGCGCCCGCTGCAGACTGCCGGCAATCGTGCCCAGCAGCGCCAGGCCGGCAATGGTATGGATCAGCGCCAGCGGTAGCGCGGTGAACAGCCCGCTGATGGCTCCGCCAAAAATCCCGGCAATAATGTAAAACACGCCCGCCGCCGCCGCCGCCATGTAGCGACGCTGCGGATCGCTGTGGATTTCCGGTCCCATGCAAATCGCCGCGGTTATTGCCGCAATGCAGAAGGTAAATCCGCCGAACGGGGCGAGAATCAGCGCCGTGGCACCGGTCCAGGCAATCAGCGGCGAGATCGGTACCTGATAGCCCGCGGCTTTGAGCGTGGCGATACCCGGGGCGTTCTGCGACGCCATGGTGACCACAAAGAACGGAATGCCAATGCCCAGCAGGCTGGATAGCGTGAAGTGCGGAGCAATAAATTCGGGCATCACCATACTCTGGCCGCCGCTAACGTGGATATTTCCCTGCATCGCGGCCACCGCCAGCCCCGCGAACAGCGTCAGTACGATGGCGTAGCGCGGCGTAAAGCGGCGGGTTAGCAGATAAACCAGGCACATTGTCCCGCTGAGGGCGAAATTCACCTGCAAAGCGCCAAAGGCGTCAATGCCGAAGCGCAGCAGGATACCGGCCAGCATGGCGCTGGAAATCGCCAGCGGAATATGATTCATCAGCCGTGCAAACAGCCCGGTCACGCCGCAGAACACAATCAGCGCCGAAGCGAAGATAAAAATGCCAATGGCTTCATTAATCGGGGTGCCCGGCAGGCTGGTCACCAGCAGCGCAGCACCCGGCGTCGACCAGGCAGTCAGAATCGGCGTGCGGTACCACAGTGAAAGCGTCAGGGTAGTGATACCCATACCCAGACCCAGCATGGTCAGCCAGCCGCCGGTTTGCTGCGGCGTGGCTCCGGCGGCTCCGGCGGCCTGGAAGATAATGGCGGCGGAGCTGGTATAGCCCACCAGCACGGCAACAAATCCGGCAATCAGCGCCGGGAGAGTAAGATAGCGTATTGAAAGGGGCGGGCGCATTGCAGGTTCCGAATTAGTGTGCGTTATAACGCACAAGTTAGCATCGTGCGTTATAACGTACAAGCGGATATACTCGCCCTGTTAACAGGAGGGAAAAGTGTGGACGATCTGCAAAATCATCTGGCGCATACGCTGAAAACCCAGCGTGGCCTGCGCGGGTGGAGTTTAAGCCAGGCTGCCGAAGTCACTGGCGTGAGCAAGGCGATGCTGGGGCAGATAGAGCGAGCGGAATCCAGCCCGACGATTGCTACGCTGTGGAAAATTGCCACCGGCTTTAACCTGCCGTTTTCCCTGTTTATTGATGCCCCGGATACGCCGCATGATGTCCCCAGACAGCAGAAGGGATTACCCGCATTTCGTCAGCCTAATCTGGCGATGCAGGTGCAGACGCTGTTCCCGTTTGATGCTACGACCGGATTCGAGATGCTGGTCATCGAACTGGCGCCCGGTGCCGTAAGCGAGTCTGCTCCCCACGAAGCGGGGGTGATTGAACATGCTATTGTCATTGAGGGGCAGCTGGAGCTGCGGGTTGCCGATGTCTGGCAAGTGATTGCTACCGGTGACGCACTGCGGTTCGAGGCCGATCGGCCCCATGCCTATCGCAACGGCGGCGCGCAGCCGGTGCGTTTTTATAATTTAATTCATTACCCACACCGCTAATGGCCTTCGCCGCACACTAAACTGACCTGAAACAATATGTATGGGTTTCCTAATGATGATAATCATTACTGGCATTCAGAGGGACGACAGATGAATAAATTACTCGATCGCTTCTTAAACTATGTAGCTGTGGATACGCAATCTAAAGGTAACGTTCGTCAGGTCCCCAGTACGGAAGGGCAGCTGCGCCTGGCGGATCGGCTTTGCGAAGAATTACACGATTTGGGGCTGCGTGATATCAGCTGCAGCGAGCACGGAATTGTGATGGCTACGCTGCCATCAACGGTGAGCTGGCCGGTGCCGGTGATTGGCTTTATTTCCCACGTTGATACCTCGCCGGATTTCACCGGTAAAAACGTCTCACCGCAGGTCATTGAAAACTATCGCGGTGGCGATATTGCATTAGGAATTGGCGATGAGATCCTCTCGCCGGTGATGTTCCCGGTTCTGCACGAGCTGCACGGCCATACGCTGATCACCACCGACGGTAAAACCCTGCTGGGTGCTGATGATAAAGCCGGTATAGCGGAGATCATGACCGCGCTGGCGAGGCTGATTGAGGGCAAACGGCCGCACGGCGAAATCCGCGTGGCGTTCACGCCCGACGAAGAAATTGGTAAAGGCGTGCACTTCTTTGACGTGGCGGCCTTCGGCGCCGACTGGGCCTATACCGTTGACGGCAGTGGCCTGGGGGAGTTTGAGTATGAGAACTTCAACGCCGCATCGGTGACGGTAAAAATCACCGGTAATAACGTGCATCCCGGCACGGCCAAAGGCGTGATGGTCAACGCGCTCGATCTGGCCACGCGCTTCCACCAGGCGCTGCCGCCGGAGGAAGTGCCGGAAAAAACCGCCGGTTACGAAGGTTTCTATCATCTGCACGGGATTAAGGGCGCGGTCGATCGGGCGGAAATGCACTACATCATCCGCGACTTCGACCGCGAGAGCTTTGCCCGGCGTAAAACGCTGATGCAGGATATTGCGCAGCGGATACAGCAGTCTCTGCCGCACTCGGCGTTGATTGAGCTGGTGATTGAGGACAGCTATTTTAATATGCGCGAGAAGGTGGAAGCCTGTCCGAAAAGTATCGACCTGGCACTCCAGGCGATGCGCGACTGCGATATTAACCCGCTGGTGAAGCCGATTCGCGGCGGGACCGACGGCTCACAGCTCTCCTATATGGGGCTGCCCTGCCCGAATCTGTTTACCGGCGGCTATAACTACCACGGCAGGCATGAATTTGCGTCGCTGGATAATATGGAGAAAGCGGTGCAGGTTATTGAACGGATTGCCACACTGACGGCGGAGCAGGCGAAGGCATCCACCTGAAAATGCGTTGATTCTGTGACTCTGTACCGCAGTCGAAAGGGCGGATGCCGCGTTATTCACGGCATCCGCTCTCAGGCGTCTTACTCTTCGTCGCCGAAGTACCAGTAGCCGCTGTTGACCAGCGCAGCCAGTTGGGCGAGGAATGACGGATCGTCCAGGGCTTCGCCAAGCGCTTCCTGGTTCAGCGTCAGCTGATTGGCCAGTGCGGTAAGCGCAGCGCGGTGCGGGGATTCAAGCTGCTCACCGTTGATGAATACCGCATCACCGATCGAAACGACGCGCAGACCGCCGAGGCGTGAAAGCGAGTCGCCCTGCTGAAGTGCGTCGTAGATTTCATCAGGCTGATACGGTGGCTCCGGTGGCGCGATATCCAGCTCGTGGCGCGACTGCGAAATAAACTCACCAAACCACTGATTAAACTGGTTCGGCTGGTCGATAACGTCCAGCATCATCTGGCGGATACCCGCCAGCTCTGCAGGCAGGATTTCTGCCGGGTTTTCGCGCGGCTGCACGTCCGGATCGCTGAAGCGATAGCTGCCCAGCTCACGGGACAGAACGTGATCGGCAAAGCCGCTGATCAGCTCACGCCCGCTCGGTGCTCGGAAGCCCACGGAGTAGTTAAGGGCGTTTTCCAGCGAATAGCCTTCGTGCGGGAATCCCGGTGGAATATACAGAATATCGCCCGGTTCCATCTCTTCATCGATGATGGCGTCAAACGGCTCAACCTGCAGCAGATCCGGGTGCGGACAGTGCTGCTTCAGCTCGGTTTTCTCACCCACGCGCCAGCGGCGGCGGCCGGTTCCCTGAATGATAAACACATCATACTGATCGAAATGCGGACCCACGCCGCCACCCGGCACCGAGAAGGAGATCATCAGATCGTCGGTACGCCAGTCGGGAAGGAAGCGGAAAGGGCGCATCAGCGCGGCAGAAGGTTCGTGCCAGTGATCGACCGCCTGCACCAGCAGCGACCAGTTATTTTCGCCCAGATGATCATAGCTTTCGAACGGGCCGTGCCCGACCTGCCATTTGCCGTTCTGGTGGCTGACGAGGCGGCTGTCCACCTCATTTTCCATTGCCAGCCCGGCCAGCTCATCGGGAGAGATCGGGTCGACGAAATTTTTGAAACCGCGCTTAAGCACTACCGGCCGTTTTTGCCAGTAGCGCTGAATAAAATCGGGCCAGTCGAGATCGAGTTGATAATCCATGAGGGTTTCCTGAAGCGCAAAAGTGGATCGATTATAACAGCGCGCGGGCCTGACTGTGTATCGTCTCGCTCAAATGTCTGCGCATAAGCAGTTTACTCATCCTTGTGCAGCAGTTCCTGGCGACGAAACACAATCTCCATCCGCGCTCCGCCAAGCTGGCTGCTGCTGGCGCTGATGTCCCCGGCGTACTGCTCCAGAATTTCACGCGCCAGGCCAAGGCCCAGACCCTGGCCCGGCCGCAGCGTATCGGCCCGCTGACCGCGAACAAAGACCAGGTCGCGTTTATTTTCAGGAATGCCGGGGCCGTCATCTTCCACGATCAGCTGCAGCTGGTTATCGGTCTGGCTGGCGGTCACTTCAACAAACTCCAGACAGTATTTGCAGGCGTTATCCAGCACGTTGCCCATCACTTCCATAAAATCGTTCTGCTCGCCCACGAAGATTAGCTCCGGGGAGATATCCAGCGTCAGCACCACGCCTTTGCGTTGATACACCTTGTTCAGCGCCGAACACAGGCTGTCGAGCAGGGCAGGCACCGAGTGCAGGTCACGCTTCAGGGCATGGTGGTCGGCCTGCATACTGGCGCGATGCAGATAGTAGCCAATCTGCTGCGAGATACGGCTGATCTGCTCCAGCATAATCGGCTCGGCCTGCTCTATCGACAGATTGCGGCCGCCGCGCAGCGAACGCAGCGTCGTCTGCAACACCGCCAGCGGCGTTTTCAGACTGTGGGTTAAATCGCTTAGCGTAGTGCGATAGCGGGTATAGCGCTGCCGTTCGTTATCCAGCAGCATGTTGAGGTTGCGCACCAGCCCTTTTAACTCCTGCGGGGGGGCCGGATCGAGCGTTTCCCGCACGCCGTTTTCCAGCTCGCGCACCTGGCCTGCCAGCGAGCCAATGGGGCGCAGACTCCAGTGCGCCGCCAGCCACAGCAGCGGAATAATCAACAGCAGATTCGCCAGCAGCACGTAGCTGAACCACGACCAGACAACGTCGGAATGCTGCAGCTCCTGCGGAATAGAGTCCACCACCACGATGGTCAGCTCCGGAAGATTGACGGTCGCCTCATAGCGGTTTACCGCCACCGAGTGGGTGAAGGTGTCATTGCCGTCATCGTCGTAGGCGCTGAGTTTATTCTGCGCATCGCGATCGTTACTCAGCACCTTGCGGCTGGTGTAGTTGTTGGTGTCGATCTCGTAAAAATCGGACTTGTTCAGCCATTCGCGGCGAATTTTACTGCGGATTTCGGGCACGTCGCGCTGCTGCCACAGCAGCTTGCCGCGATTGTCATAAATAAACACCAGCGCCGGGAAATTCAGTGACATCCGCTCCGGCTGTACGATGGTCAGGCGGTTGTTTTGCCACTGGGCGAGGGTAAAGAACAGATTGCTCTCGCTGCGTAGCACGCGATAGGTATTTTTATCAAAGCTCACCACGTAGCCGATCACCGCCACCATGCCGTAGGAGAGTGACATGGTCAGCACTACGGCGGCGGTGGCCAGCAGGAAGCGCACGCGCAGCGACAGCGGTTTTTTCCGGCGGAATATCTTCCGTAGCAGCGTCATCACGTCAGAGATCGAAACGGTAGCCCTGACCGCGCACCGTGGTAATCACATCCTGCGGGTGCTCTGCCTGGATCTTCTTACGCAGGCGCCCCATCAGGACGTCAATGGTGTGGCTTTCACGCAGTTCAGCATCAGGATACAGCTGCAGCATCAGCGAATCTTTGCTGACCACTTTGCCGACGTTGCGGATCAACGTTTCAATAATGGTGTATTCAAAGGCGGTTAACTTGATCTGCTGTTCGTTAATCGTCAGCTCACGGCGGGAGAGATCGATCTGGAACGGCAGCAGGGTAATAATCTGCGAGGCCAGGCCGCTGTTACGGCGCATCAGTGCCTGCATGCGGGCAACCACTTCCTCAATATGGAACGGTTTGGTGACGTAGTCATCGGCACCGGCTTCCAGTGCTTCAACTTTTGCCTGCCAGCCATCGCGGGCTGTCAGCACCAGAATCGGCTGACGCACTTCCTGGCTGCGCCAGCGGCGGATCATCGCCATGCCGTCTTCATCCGGCAGGCCGAGATCGACCAGCGTAATATCCGGCGTATGCTCATTGAGAAAATAATCCGCTTCTTTTGCGCCTTCCGCAGCATCCACCTGATGACCCATCTCGCGCAGCTGAACGGCAAGATGATGACGCAACAGAGGGTTATCTTCGACGACTAACACACGCATAACCTAATCCTTAATCGATTCGAACTGCATTGAGACGCAGCATAAACTGTCAGAAGTATAGGAGAAAGCAAATAAACCGCAGGTTAACGCGGGCCGACTAGCGCCGGCCCGGCGGGGGATTATTTCAGGTCATCAACCATCTGGATAGCGCGGCCGATGTAGTTGGCCGGCGTCATCTGCTTCAGACGGGTTTTTTCTTCTTCCGGCAGGGCCAGGCCATCGATAAACGTCTTCATGCCTTCGGCATCAACGCGCTTGCCGCGGGTCAGCTCTTTCAGCTTCTCATACGGCTTCTCAATGCCGTAGCGGCGCATCACGGTCTGGATCGGCTCAGCCAGCACTTCCCAGTTGTGATCCAGCTCGTCCAGCAGACGGTCACGGTTCACTTCCAGCTTGGAGATGCCTTTCAGCGTTGCCTGATAGGCGATCAGCGCGTAGCCCACGCCCACGCCGAGGTTACGCAGCACGGTGGAGTCGGTCAGGTCGCGCTGCCAGCGGGACACCGGCAGTTTGCTGGCCAGGTGCTGCATAACGGCGTTGGCCAGGCCGAGGTTACCTTCGGAGTTTTCGAAGTCGATCGGGTTCACCTTGTGCGGCATGGTGGAAGAACCGATTTCACCGGCAATGGTTTTCTGCTTGAAGTGGTTCAGCGCGATGTAACCCCAGACGTCGCGATCGAAGTCGATCAGAATGGTGTTAAAGCGGGCCATACAGTCAAACAGTTCGGCGATGTAGTCGTGCGGCTCGATCTGCGTGGTGTACGGGTTCCAGGTGATGCCCAGTGAGGTGACAAACTCTTCGCTCAGCTGATGCCAGTCCACTTCCGGGTAGGCGGCGATGTGGGCGTTATAGTTACCGACCGCACCGTTGATTTTACCCAGCACTTCAATGCGCTCCAGCTGACGCAGCTGGCGCTCAAAGCGGTAGGCAACGTTGGCCATCTCTTTACCCAGCGTCGACGGAGTTGCCGGCTGGCCGTGGGTACGGGAAAGCAGCGGAATATCGCGGTACTGCACGGCGAGATCCTTCACCGCGGCGATGATTTTATTCCAGTAAGGCACAATCACGTCGCGGCGCGCGGTATCCAGCATCAGCGCGTGGGACAGGTTGTTGATATCTTCTGAGGTACAGGCGAAGTGGATAAACTCAGACACGGCATGCAGGGCAGGCACGCTCTCCACTTTCTCTTTCAGGAAGTACTCAACCGCCTTCACGTCGTGGTTAGTGGTGCGCTCGATGGTTTTGATGCGCGCGGCGTCTTCTTCGCTGAATCCGGCGACAATAGCATCAAGGAAAGCGTTTGCGTCGGCGTCAAATGCAGGAACTTCCTTGATCGCAGCGTTGGAGGCCAGTTTTTGTAACCAGCGAACTTCAACCTCAACGCGGAATTTCAGCAGACCGAATTCGCTGAAAATGCCACGCAGTGGGCTGACTTTGTCGCCATAACGACCATCAACAGGTGAGACGGCGGTCAGAGAGGATAATTCCATTGTTGCTGCTCCAGGATCGGTTAAAAAAATCAGGTTGGTGTCCCGTTCAGGCGGGCCAGAATCGCTTTCGCCTCGTTAACAAGACGGCCACGGGAAAACATCAGCTGCAGGCGGCCACCGCCAACCTGCTGCCACAGCACCGCTGCGCGGATACCCGCCAGCAGCGCCGCACGAACTTTGCTCTGCACCTGCGTATTCTGCAGGATCGCCGGGGAACCGGTGACCTGAATACGCGGCCCGAGCGGGCTTATCACATCCACATAAATCCCGGCCATGGCGCTGACTAAGGTATCAGACTCCAGGCCGTAGTGCGCCAGCTGGCGATCGAGCTGCGCAATGCGCCGCGACAGCTCGTTCATCGCATCC
Organism: Erwinia sp. S43; assembly: GCF_016624745.1. NCBI lineage: Bacteria > Pseudomonadati > Pseudomonadota > Gammaproteobacteria > Enterobacterales > Erwiniaceae > Erwinia > Erwinia sp. S43. Next base: position 26,153 of record NZ_JACVTX010000042.1, read on the forward strand.
TTGTTGCCGTTCAGCTTGCGCTCCAGCACCATCAGGCTCAGGGTATAGCGCGTCAGCTCCGCGCCCAGCCCCTGACGGCTGTTGCTGTTCAGCACCGCCTGCAGGGTTTCCAGACCAAAGCGCAGGTTGGCTTCATCGTCGCCAAATACCGCCAGCGTGGAGGAGGGATTCAGATCCAGCAGGCTGTTCAGCGAGACCTTTAGCGCCTCCGGCGGACACTGGCCCTGGTGCGCCAATTGCTGCACCAGGTGAGCGGACTGGCAAATACCGGCCAGTGCCAGGGTAATATCATAATAGTTCTTCGCCACGATGACTCCTGTTGTCTTCCCTGCGCGTCGTCTGTATCAGGCACTTACCAGAGGCAGACGCTGTTCAATAATGCCGCCGCCGAGGCAGACTTCATCAAGATAAAATACCGCTGACTGGCCCGGCGTTACCGCTGCGACCGGCTCGTCGAAACGAACCTCTATGCGCTCATCGTCGATCGGCGTGATGGTGCACGGAATATCTTCCTGACGGTAGCGGGTTTTCACCACGCAGCGCAGCGGGGCGCGAAGCACTTCGCGATCCACCCAGTGCAGCTGTTGGGCGATCAGCCCGACCGACATCAGGCGCGGGTGATCGTGGCCCTGGGCGACGATCAGCACATTATTCGCCACGTCTTTATCCACCACGTACCACGGCTGTTCGCTGTGATCTTTGGTGCCGCCAATGCCCAGCCCTTTGCGCTGGCCGAGCGTATGATACATCAGACCCTGATGCTGACCGACGGTGTCCCCGGCCACGGTAACGATCGGACCCGGCTGTGCGGGCAGGTAGCGGGCAAGGAACTCGGTAAATTTGCGCTCGCCGATAAAGCAGATGCCGGTGGAATCTTTCTTCTTCGCGGTAATCAGCTCCAGCTGTTCTGCGATGCGGCGTACTTCCGGTTTTTCCAGCTCGCCCACCGGGAACAGGCTTTGCGCGATCTGATCGGTGCCCAGCGTATAGAGGAAGTAGCTCTGATCTTTGTTGCCATCCAGGCCGCGCAGCAGACGGCTTTTGCCGTCAACGTCGGCACGGCGCACGTAGTGGCCGGTGGCGATATAGTCCGCCCCGAGATCTTCGGCGGCAAACTCAAGGAAGGCTTTAAATTTGATCTCTTTATTACACAGAATATCCGGGTTGGGCGTGCGGCCCGCTTTGTACTCCGCGAGGAAGTGCTCGAAGACGTTATCCCAGTATTCGGCGGCAAAGTTTACCGTGTGTAAATAGATGCCGAGCTTATCGCAGACGGCCTGCGCGTCGGCGAGATCGTCTGCTGCGGTGCAGTACTCTTCGCCATCGTCCTCTTCCCAGTTTTTCATAAACAGGCCTTCAACCTGATAGCCCTGCTGCTGCAGTAACCAGGCGGAAACGGAGGAGTCAACGCCGCCGGACATCCCGACGATCACTTTTTTCTGGCTGTTAGACATAATTACCTGACTTTAAAGTTTTTACCCTTATCCCCAAACCCGAGCGCACCGGCGGTTTTGATCTGTCGCAGTCGCAGACCGGGATCGGTCCGGCGCGATACTAAAAACTGCCGCTTTACCGTATTGGGGGATTTTCGGGCACCAGGAGTCGTTAAAGGCGACTCTGATAAAATTGCGGCAGCATTCTATCATGCACCGGCGGCGGGCGCATCCTCGCTAAACGGCCACTGGAAGGCGCTGAGGATCGACAGCGGATAGCGCGGGCCGTGCTGATAAACCCGCAGACTTTCGGCCACCAGCGGCGAGCGCAGTTTTTTCGACGTCAGGATCTCTTCCGGCGGCAGCCACCAGCAGCGATCGATGTCGCGGTCCTGCGGGTAGGTTTCAACGATAGCAGGCAGATCGAGGCAAAACAGAAAGCGCAGAAACGGCGTGTTGTCCGGTGCAATCCACTGGTGCATACCGAGAAACGCCTGCGGCACGGCTTCGATACCGGTCTCTTCCGACAGCTCGCGCGCGGCGGCCTGTAGCAGCGTTTCATTGGCCTCCAGATGGCCTGCCGGCTGGTTCCAGGTGGCGCGGCCGCGTACCCGTTCTTCAACAACCAGAAATTGTCCTTCGGCCTGAACGACGGTGGCGACGGTCACGTGCGGTTTGAACATGAGTAGCTCCTTAAAGTTAACGGCGTGCGGCTTCCACGCGCAGAGTCAGATCAGATGGCTGATATCGCGCCATTCGCCCGGGGCCAGTCCCTCTAACTGTAGCGTGCCCATCGAAAAACGAATTAAACGCAGGGTGGGGAAACCGATATGGGCGGTCATTCGCCGTACCTGGCGGTTACGCCCCTCAAACAGGGTGATCTTCAACCAGCTGGTGGGGATCGACTTCCGCTCGCGGATCGGCGGCTCGCGCTGCCAAAGCCAGTCGGGTTCAGCAACCCGTTCAATCCGGGCGGGCAGGGTG
>NZ_JACVTX010000043.1:0-24579 GCF_016624745.1 Erwinia sp. S43
CGATTTTACGTCTTACTGAAAACATCTTGTTCAACCGGGTGCGTCCATATAGGCCGCAGCTAAGCCCACAGGGATGTGTTAACGGCGACCCGGCGTTATTCCCCATTACGGTCGCCCGGTCACCGACTTCCCGCGCCGTAAAAGCAACGCCGGACTTTTGCCACCACATCACCCCGCTATTGGCTCCGACTTCTCGCAGGATTCCGCTTCATCCGGCTCGCTCAACGAACAGCGCCGCAGAGTTTTCACCGACGCCGCCAGCAACAGCGCCACGCCCGCCGCCGTTGCGCCAAACGCAAACACGCTCATCAACGGTGCCAGCACCCGGCCCAGCACGCCCAGACCCAGCGCACCGATCGAGTCTCCGCACACGTCCTGCGCCGTCCCCAGACTGTTAACCCGGCCCAGCAGCGCGTCCGGCGTATGATGCTGAATCAACATATATTGCAGCAGCGAAGCAATCGCATTGCAGTAACCGTAAACCACCAGCGCCAGCAGGGCAGGCAGCATATGACCGTACAGCCCCAGCGAGGCAATCGCGGCGAAAGCGCAGGTGGCACTCACTAGCATCACCACCCCGGGGCGCGCGCTGCGCGGCACCCAGCCGCTGGTCAGTGCGCCGATCATCGCGCCCAGCGGCACCGCCGAATACATCAAACCAATCGCCGAGGCATCCGCCTGGTAGCTCTCCGCCAGCGCAGGGAACAGCACCCGCACCGCACCGACGATGCTGATCAGCAGGCCCAGCAGCACCACGGAACCCACGACCTTCTGCCGACAGACAAACTGCACGCCGCTGACCAGCGCGCGCAGGGGATGCTCGGGCTCGCTCGGTTCCGGCTTCATCTGCGGCAGGCGAACCAGCGGGATCAGCGTCGCCAGCGTGCCGATGGCCGCCACGGCAAACGCCCAGCCCACGCCACCGGCGACGATAATCACCCCGCCAATCGCCGGGGAGAGAATCGCCCCCAGACGTACGGTGATCATGCTTAACGCCCCGGCCGCGCCGAGGTTCTCGCGGCCCACCAGCAGCGGGATCACTGCCATCAGAGCGGTCATGCCCAGCGCGCCGAAAAAGCCGTCCCACGCCGCCAGCACATACAGCGCCCACAGCGAGGGGGCCGGGCTGAAGGCATTCAGGCTCAGCGCCACGAAGCCCAGCCCGCAGGTGCCGCGTGCAAACAGAATCAGCTTACGGCGGTCCAGCCGGTCGGCCAGAATGCCGCCGAGCATTAAGCCAATAAACATGCCCACGCCGTCCAGCGCCACCGCCACGCCCACCAGCAGGGTGGAACCGGTCATTGCCTGGATCTGAATCGGTACGCCCACCGCCAGCATACCCAGCGAGAAAACGGAGAGCATACGGGCGCAGAAAATGGCGCGGAAGTGAGCGTTGTGCTTGAGCAAACTGAAATCGAGGAGAATAGATGACTTAGCCATAGTGTCCATGAGGTTCGAAATGAGCCATTACCTGATGGGCGGATGGCCTCCGTCCGGTCAGGCGCGATGGATGCCGATTTTTTTCTGGCGGGCAGCATGGTAACATAATTAGTTAATAACATTAATGATAATAATAATCATATTCATTTCTAAAATTAAGAGAGGATTGTCAGGGATGTCGCTCCACCGTTCTCAGCCCGCCACGCCGCCGCAGCCGGTGGATGCGCGCTATGCTGCCCGCCTGAGCGGTGTGGCAATCTGCCTGGCGCTACTGCTGCTGGTTTCCCTTGCCAGCCTGATGATTGGCGCACGATCGATCGCCCCCTCGGTGGTCTGGCAGAGCCTGTTTGGCCAGATGCAGGGGCCGGACAGCACGATTATCTTTAACGCCCGGCTGCCGCGTACACTTGCCGGGCTGCTGGTCGGGCTGGCGCTCGGCGGAGCTGGCGCGGTGATTCAGGCGCTGACCCGCAACCCGCTGGCCGACCCCGGCATCCTCGGCGTGAACTCCGGTGCCAGCTTTGCCATGGCCGTCGGCATTACCCTGTTCGGGGTGAACAGCATGGCGGGCTGGCTGGGCTTTGCCTGGGGCGGCGCGCTGGCGGCCAGTATTGCCGTCTGGCTGATTGGCACCCTGAGCGGTGGCCGGGTGAATCCGATCCGCCTGACGCTGGCGGGCGTGGCGCTCAGCGCGGTGCTCGGTGGCTTTACTTCCTCGCTTTCCTTGCTGAACCCGCAAACCTTCGATCAGATGCGCTTCTGGCAGGCCGGCACGCTGGACATCCGCGATCTGCATAACCTGGCGGTGGTCGCGCCCGCCATTCTCGGCGGTGCCGCGCTGGCGCTGGTGGCATCGCGTTCGCTGAACAACCTCAGTATGGGGGAAGATCTGGCGGCGGCGCTGGGCACTAAAGTGGTCGCCATTCGCCTGCTGGCGCTGCTGGCGGTGATGCTGCTTTGCGGATCGGCCACCGCGCTGGTCGGCCCGATCGGCTTTGTCGGGCTGATGGTGCCGCACGTCGCCCGCTGGTGGGTAGGATCGGACCAGCGCTGGATACTGATTTACTCTTTTCTAATGGCTCCGATCCTGCTGCTGACGGCGGATATTGCGGGCAGACTGATGGTGCAGGGCGAGCTGCGGGTATCGATCGTTACCGCGCTGATTGGCGCGCCGGTGCTGATCTGGCTCGTTCGCCAGCGTAATAATTAAGGACCGCGATATGCACTCCCGAACGCTACTGATTGGCCGCGCCAGCGGCTGGATAAACCTGCGGCTCAGCGCCCGCGTACTGTGGGTCAATGTGGCGCTGCTGTTGCTGGCGACGGTGCTGGCGCTGTTTGCGCTCTGCTACGGCACGCTGCGGATTTCCCCCGGCCAGGTGTGGCAGGCGCTGCTCGGCGACGGTCCGGCCGGATTTCAGACCGTGGTTAACCAGTGGCGCGCGCCGCGCGTGGTGATGGCGCTGGTGCTCGGTGCCGGGCTGGGCGTCAGCGGTGCCATCTTCCAGTCCGCCATCCGCAACCCGCTCGGCAGCCCGGACGTGGTCGGCTTTAACGCCGGTGCGTTCACCGGTGCGCTGATTGTTATCATTCTGCTTAACGGCAGCTACTACCAGATTGCCGGTGGCGCGCTGCTCGGAGGTATCGCCGCCGCTGCGCTGGTCTATCTGCTGGCCTGGCGGCAGGGGATTGTCGGCTTTCGGCTGATTATCGTCGGTATCGGCATTGGCGCGGTGCTGTCGGCGCTGAACAGCTGGCTGATTATCAGCGCCTCGCTGGAAAGCGCAATGAGCGCCGCCCTGTGGGGAGCCGGTTCGCTCAACGGCATTACCTGGAGCAAAGGCCAGCCCGCGCTGGTGTTGGTGCCGCTGACGATTATCGCCACGCTGCTGCTGGGCCGCCGCCTGCAGCTGATGGAAATGGGCGATGACAGCGCCCGCGCGCTGGGCATCAACGCCGAATCAAGCCGTCTGTGGCTGATGCTCGGCGGCATTATTCTTACCGCCGTCGCCACCGCGACCGCCGGGCCGATTGCTTTTATCGCACTGGCTGCACCGCAGATTGCCCGCCGCATGACGGCCGCCAGCGCGATGCCGCTGTTTTCCGCCGCGACCACCGGTGCGGTGCTGCTGCTGCTGGCCGATGTTATCGCCCAGCACGCCTTCAACGGGATACAACTGCCGGTCGGTGCTGTTACCGTCAGCATCGGCGGCCTGTATCTGATCTGGCTACTTATCAGGGAATCTCGTCGCTCATGACCGATACGCTTTTATCCTCCCGCCTTGCGGCGGCCGACTTAACGCTGGCCTACGATCAGAAGGTGATTGCCAGCCAGCTCAGCGTGCAGATACCGGATCGCAAATTTACGGTAATTATCGGCCCCAACGCTTGCGGAAAGTCGACGCTGCTGCGGGCGCTGTGCCGCCTGCTGAAGCCGCGCAGCGGTCAGGTGCTGCTCGACGGCAGTGATATCCACCAGATGGGCACCAAACCCCTGGCGCGGCAGCTGGGTCTGCTGCCGCAGCATGCGATTGTGCCGGAAGGGATCAGCGTGGCCGATCTGGTGGCGCGCGGGCGCTATCCGCACCAGACGCTGCTAAAACAGTGGAGCGAAGCGGACCGCCAGGCGGTGGATGCCGCCATGCAGGCGACCAACGTCAGCGAGCTGGCGCAGCGCAGCGTTGATGAGCTTTCCGGCGGTCAGCGCCAGCGGGTGTGGGTGGCGATGGTGCTGGCCCAGCAAACGCCGCTATTACTGCTGGACGAACCAACCACCTGGCTGGATATCGCTCATCAGATTGAGCTGCTGGATCTGTTCCGCCAGCTCAATCAGGAGCACGGCCACACCATGGTTGCGGTGCTGCACGATCTGAACCAGGCCTGCCGCTACGCCGATCATCTGATCGTGATGAAGCAGGGGGAGATTATCGCCCAGGGCGAGCCCGCCGAGATTATCAGCAGCGATCTGGTGCAGCAGGTGTTCGGCATGGAGAGCGTGATTATCGACGATCCGGTGTCGCATACGCCGATGATTGTTCCCTGCGGGCGATACCATCAGGCGCAGGTGGCTGGGGAGTAGATGCGACTGCGCAGTTAAGAACGGTAATCCCCGGCGGGTGCCGGGGAGATCGGATTGCTTTTTATCTGTGGGGGGAGGGTTAGCTGACCCTGCGGAGCTCATTGCGTGTAGCCGCTGCAATAAACGCACTGCGGCTGCCGTACTCCGGTGTGTTCATCACCGCGCGATCGATCTGATGCAGTAAACGATGGGGCAGAGTAATGTTAATTCGCTCCGCACGGCCATCGAACTGATCCATGTTGACATTAATCACCGCCCACTGACCGCCGGTATATTCGGCTGCGTTAGCGATAATATGCTCTTGCATCGGTTTAGGAGCGGGGATTTTCAACTCATTTTCTACCAGCGCTTCGAAGTGCGCTCGAATTGCGCTTGCTGCATCCGCATAGGCTTCATCGATATCTTTGCCGGCGAAAATACAGCCGTCAACATCGGGAAACCACCCGCTTGCCGTACCGTCAGTATCAATTTCTATAAATGCCGGGTATAGCATTTTCTGTTCCCATTTATCGTTTGAAATTTTAAACCAAGTCATTCAATCCCCGCTTTTTTCAGTACCTGTCGGACGGTGCCGATTTTCAGGTCTTTATTAGGATGGGGGACAGTGACTAAGTTAGCTGAATCTGGATGTTTAAAGGTGTGATGACTGCCAGTGATCCTTACCCGTGACCATCCATGATCTTTTAACAGTTTTATCAGTTCCGAACTCTTCAAGGCGTTCCACTCGCTCACTGATTTTCTAAAAATACACACCATACACATTATTTACAACATGATTGCGTGCGTTGTGTATTGATTTACGGCTCAGCTCTCACCTTTCTGCAAAATTTCTGAAAATGGATTGTAGGAAAATGATGATTGAGTCGTTCTTTCGGCAACATACAACATCATTTAAGCGTCTGGGAATTAGGATAAGATAACTGCGTAACCTTTCGCAAAATGGAACCACAGTTCCCCGGAATCGTTGAGTTGATGCATACATAACCTACCTGGCTGAACATAGGTAATCTGTTCTCACAAATAAAAAAATCCACGCGGTTGCGTGGATTTTTCAGGTTTAAATAACTTCAATGAGATTCAATAAAACCTCATCAACCCACCAACCTCATTCAGCCTCAAACCAGCCTTCACCCCACATTCCTACGCGCAGCAATCACCGTATTCAGCAGCGGGCCAAGTTCTACCAGCGACTCCGGCGACAGGATATCCATATGCTCGCAGGGCAGGCGGTGGATCGCCAGCTCGCGCAGGTACGGTGCCCAGCAGGCCGCTACGTCCATGCCTTCCGGCAGCGTTTTGCTGGCGACGAACAGCGTGGCTTCGCCGTCGAACCGATCGCTGGTGGCCGCGGACAGTCTTAGCACCGCATCGCGGTAGTTCGCCACGATGCTGCGGAACATCGCCGCTTTCTCCGCCTGTAGCAGCGGGTCGCTGTCGTCGATGTTGGCGGCCATAAACTCAGCCTCCTCCCGCGCCACTTCCGCTCGGGTTTCCTCTTCCGACGGCGGCGTCCAGTCCTGGCCTTCCGGCGGGTAGGTATCCAGCAGGCCGAGGAACGCGACCTCTTCGCCCTGCTGTTGCAGGCGCGCCGCCATGCCGTGGGCGAGGGTGCCGCCCAGCGAGTAGCCGAGCAGATGGTACGGCCCCTGCGGCTGCACGCTGCGGATCGTCGCAAGATGGCGATCGCACATTTCATCGATGCTGTCGCAGTTGGCAATCACCCCGTCCGGGCGCGGCGACTGCAGGCCGACAATCGGGAAGTCACCGTCGATGTAGCGCATCATCCCCGCATACTGCCAGGCGAAGCCGGAAGCGGGGTGGATGCAGAACAGCGCGGGGCCGCTGCCGCTGCGGAACGGCAGGCATTCACCGTTGGCGCGGCTTTCCGCACCGTCCGCGCTGCCGTCGTCCAGCAGGCGCGCCATTTTCTCCACGCTGCGGGCGGCCATAATCTGACCGATCGACAGCGGGCTGCGGGTGCGGCGTTTCAGCTCTGCCGCCAGGCGCATTGCAAGCAGCGAGTGGCCGCCGAGCGCGAAGAAGTCATCATCGGCATGAATTTCATCGCGATCCAGCAGACGGGCGAACAGATCCGCGAGCAGTCGCTCGTGCTCCGTTTCCGGCCGCCGTCCACCGGATCGCGGGGCCTGCGGCAGCGGCAGGGCCTTACGGTCCAGCTTGCCGTTGGCGCTGAGCGGGAAGTTATCGGTAAACACATAGCTGACCGGCAGCATATGGGCGGGCAGTCGTTCCGCCAGCTGCTGATGCAGTCGCTCGCTGTCCGGCTGCGCGCCGGGCTCGGCAATCAGCCAGGCTACCAGCTGCCGCGCATCGGCACCGCCGGTGCTCTGGCCGCCAAGCTCGCGGGCGGCAACCACCGCCTGCGCCACGCCCGGGAGGGCCAGCAGTGCCTGTTCGATTTCACCCAGCTCGATGCGCTGGCCGCGGATCTTCAGCTGATCGTCGCTGCGGCCAAGGTATTCCACCGCGCCGTTATCCAGCCAGCGGGCGATATCGCCGGTGCGGTACATACGTTCACCTGCGGCAAACGGATCGGCGACAAAGCGCTGGGCGGTGAGGTCGGCGCGGTGCAGGTAGCCGTCGGCCAGCTGTACGCCGCTCAGGTAGAGATCGCCCGCCACGCCCACCGGCACCGGCCGCAGCAGGGCATCGAGAATGCGCAGCTCGGTGTTCCATACCGGATAGCCGATCGGCACCCCGGCCCCCTGACAGGCGGCCAGCGCATCGCCGGAAGCCGGATACCAGCTGACATCGACGGCGGCTTCGGTCGGGCCGTACAGATTGTGCAGCGGTGCGGTAACCCGTGACTGATAGTCGTTCGCCAGATCGCAGGAGAGCGCCTCGCCGCTGCAAAATACCCGGCGCAGCGTGCGGCAGTGCGGGGCATCCGTACCGCTTTCCAGCGTGGCGGTCCAAGCGGCCAGCATCGACGGCACGAAGTGCAGGGTGGTGACGCCGTAATCGTTGATTAAGCGGGTCAGCGCGTCCGGGTCGCGATGCGCATCAGGCGGTGCCATCAGCAGCTGCGCCCCGGTCATCAGCGGCCAGAAGAACTCCCACACCGACACGTCAAAGCTGCACGGCGTTTTCTGTAGCACCACGTCATCCGCCGCCAGCGGGTAAGCATCCTGCATCCACCACAGGCGGTTAACGATCGCCTGATGCCCGACCACCACGCCTTTCGGCCGCCCGGTAGAGCCGGAGGTATACAGCACGTAGGCCGGGCTGTCCGCGCGGGCCGCAGGCAGCGAATGCTGCGGTTCGGCCTCGTCGGCCAGCCGGTCGAAGGTCAGCAGCGTGCCCAGTGCGGCGAAGCGGGATGCCAGCGTGCTTTCGGTGATGGTTAACGCCGGACGGGCATCTTCTACCATATAGCTCAGGCGATCGTCCGGGTAGCCGGTATCCAGCGGCAGCCAGGCCGCGCCGACCTGCACAATCGCGGTCAACGCCAGGCTCAGGCGCACCGAGCGCGGCAGCGCCACGGCGACCACATCCCCCGGCTTAACGCCAGCGGCAATCAGGCGATCCGCCAGCAGTCGTGCCTGCACATTCATCTGGCGATAGGTCAGACGATGCTCAACGTCCAGCAGCGCCAGCGCGTCCGGCGTGCGGGTAACCTGGCGCGCAATGGCCTGCTGGAGGGTATCGGCGGCGATCGGATGCGCGGTAGCGTTGATCTTCGCTATCAGCGCCTGTTCATCCGGCGTTTGCAGTGCCCAGCGTGCCAGCGGGCGATCCGGTTCGGCCACCAGCTGTTCAATCAGCATCAGCAGGCAATCGGCCAGGCGCTGCGGATGGCTGACCGCATCGCGATACTCCATCAGCAGCTGTAAGCGTTCGCCCGGCAGCACCAGCAGCGTCAGCGGATAGTGGGTGTAGCCCCGGTTGCCAATTGCCTCACAGCGCAGCCCCTCATGCGGGCGGTGCAGATCGCCGTTATCCGGGTAGTTTTCCACCACCAGCAGGGTATCGAACAGCGTTCCGCTGCCCGCCAGCTGCTGTAGTTCGCCCAGACCGAGATCGTCGTGCTCAATCAGCTGGATCTGCTGCGCCTGATGTTCGGCCAGCTGGGCCAGCAGCGGGCGCTGTGCGTCAAATCGCATGCGTACCGGCAGGGTGTTGCTGAACAGGCCGACGTGCTGCTGCTGGCCTTCAATCTGACCAAAACGGCCGGAAACCGGGGAGCCAAACACCACGTCCTGATGCCCGCTTTCAATAGCCAGCAGCATGCCCCATATCCCCTGCATCACGCTGTTCAGCGTCAGGCCGCGCTGACGGCACAGCGCCAGCAGGCCCTGCTCCAGTTCGGGCTTCAGCAGCAGCCGTCGCTCGTGTACCTCGCCCGCAGGGGCGTCAGCGCCGAACAGCAGGGTGGGGCGTACGTCCTGTAAAACCGACTGCCAGATCTGGCGCGATGCGGCGGCATCCCGCGCGGCCAGCTGCCGGACGATGTCGACATAGCTGGCCCGGTGCGGCGTCAGCGCCTGCGGCCCGTTATACAGCGCGGTCAGCAGATCGGTCAGAATCACCGGCGTGGACCAGCCGTCCACCACCAGGTGATGCGCGTTCAGCAGCAGGGTGGATCGCGGCGTATCGCCGTGGCGCACCAGCACCGCGTGCAGCATGGCGGGCTGGCTGAACAGATCGCGCGCCAGCTCGATTTTCTCCAGCGCCAGCAGCGCAGCGTCTTCCTCTTCCGGCGTCATCTCCGGCAACTGATGGCTGTCCAGCTGCCAGCAGCTCTGCTGCGGTTCAATCACCGGGATCAGCTGTAGCGGCTGAAGGGCCAGCTCGCTGTCGAAGCGTGCCGCCAGCTGAGGATGATGGCGCACCACGGCGTTCAGCGCCGCGCGCAGACGGTCTTCATCCAGAGGGCCGCTGAAGTTCAGGCGAGTCAGCGAGTTGTAGCTGCCGCTGTCACCGGCGGTCTGGGCGTGGAACAGCAGCCCTTTTTGCAGCGGCAGCAGCGGCAGGATTGCCGCCAGCGGGCCGTGGCGTTTTGCCAGCGCCAGCACATCCGGCTGCTCTACGCCGTCCAGCGCCACTTCGGCCGCCACCAGCGTATCCGCCGCCTGCTGCGGATAGCGGCTGGCGAAGCGGCCCAGCGCGTCGGCGGCATCGGCGATGGCGCGGTGCAGGGCGTCGATATCCTGCTCGCTGAAGACCTCGCGCAGCCAGCCCCAGTTGATCGCCAGCTGCGGTTCGGCAGACTGCTCATCAACGAAGATATTGACCTCCAGCGCGTGCAGCTGCGGCATCTGCGGGTCCTGCCAGACGGCAAAGGCATCGCGGAAGCGCTGGCGGGTGCGCTGCGGGGTCCACAGCGCGCTGCCGCTGCTGAAGCGGCCAAGATAGTTAAACAGCACTTCCGGAGCGTGCCGCTGCGCCAGTTCACGCAGCTGCGGGCCATGATCGTCGCTCAGCCAGCACAGCTGCCCGAAGCCGATACCGCGATCCTTCACCGCACGCATCACGCTTTTCACCGAGCGGACGGCATCGCGCAGGTTACCGGTGTCGCCCTCGTTCAGCGAGATCAGCAGCGGATATTCGGCGGTCAGCCAGCCGACGGTGCGGGCCAGATCGCTGTCGCCCTCCAGCTCCGCGCGGCCGTGCGATTCCAGGGTGTAGCGCAGTTCGCTGGCCTCAAAGCAGCCAATCAGCGCCAGCGACAGCGCGGAGAGCAGCATCTCTTCGGTGCTGGCGCGATACTGCTGCGGCAGCGTGGTCAGCAAGGCACGCGTCTGGCTGGCGCTGAGCAGGGTGCGTTTCTCCTTCAGCTCGCCGTGGCGATCGCGGCCGGTCAGCGCGCGCTGGCCGAGCAGCGGCACCGGCGATTGCAGCATGCTCTGCCAGAACGGCAGTTCGGCGGCGCGTGCCGGGGTGGTGCTCTTCAGGACGGCGGACCAGTCGTGCAGCGAGGTCTCTTCCGCTATCAGCTGCGGTTGCTGACCGGCCATTACCGCCTCAGCGGCCTGGCGCAGCTCGTCGAGCAGTACGCGCCACGACACGCCATCGACCACCAGATGGTGGATCACCAGCACCAGCCCGAAGGTCTGCTGATGCTGCTGTAGCAGCACGGCCTGCATCATCACGCCGCTGGCCAGATCGAGGCGCTGAACGGCATCGGTATAGGCGTCTTCCGCGCAGGCTTCCACTGCCTGATAGATCGGCGCGGTCTGCACCCAGCCGCTGAAACCGGCAGGCTGCGGTTCACCGACCACCAGCTTTTCGTCGCGGGTAAAGGCAGCGAGCGCGGGATGCGCCCCTGCCAGCGCACGCAGCGCCTGCTCCAGCTGCTGCGGCTGAAGCTCCGCAGGCACCTGTAGCCACACGCCGTGGGCAAAGCGCTGATTGATGCCGCCGTGCGCGGCAAAGGAGTGCAGGATCGGCAGGCCGTCAATCACACCCTGCTGCGCCACGCGCTGCGCTTTCACCACGGTCGACAGCGGCTCCATGCTGTGCGCCATGCGGGCGGCGGTGCGCTGGGTGAAGATATCGCGCGGGCGCAGCAAATATCCGGCGCGGCGCGCGGCGGTGCTCAGCCCCATCGCGGAAATACTGTCGCCGCCGAGCGAGAAGAAATCATCATCGGCCCCGGTGCGCTCCATCCCCAACAGTTCAGCCACGGCCTGGCAGATCAACGTTTCCTGTTCGGTCTGCGGCTCACGACCCGGCTTAAACACCGCCTGCTGCGGGGCAGGCAGCGCCTGGCGGTCGATCTTCCCGTTAACGTTGAGCGGCAGGTCGGCCATCACCACCAGCACCGCCGGGACCATATAGTCCGGCAGCGTTACCGCCAGCTGTGCCAGCAGGTGCGCGGAGAGATTTTCATCGGCGCGCAGACTGTCGTCCTGTACCGAGCAGTAGCCGATCAGGCGATGGGTGGCCCCGATAGGCTGGGCGATCACCACGGCGGTGCTGACTTCGGCCAGCGCCACCAGCGCGTTTTCCACTTCGCCCAGCTCCACGCGGAAGCCGCGCACCTTGATCTGGTGATCGACGCGGCCAATAAACGCCAGCTGCCCGTCGCTGCGCCAGCGCATCAGATCGCCGCTGCGGTACATCACCTCGCCGTCGAGGAACGGGTTAGCCACGAAGCGAGCGGCGGTCAGGTCCGGGCGGCGCAGGTAGCCACGGGCGATGCCGGTGCCGGAAATGTACAGCTCGCCCACGCTGCCGACCGGTACCTGGTGCAGCTGGTTATCCAGTAGCCAGACGCGGGTATTGCCTACCGGGCGGCCAATCACCGGCTGGCCGGAGGCCATCACGCTGGCACCCAGCGTATCAATGGTGTATTCGGATGGGCCGTAGTAGTTGTGGATCTCGACTTCCGGGTGTTGCTGCATCAGCTTCCACAGCGTTGGGGTAGCCGCTTCACCGCCGATCATCACAAACGCCGGGCGATGGCTTTCCGGCTCAAACAGCCCGCTGTCGATCATCTGGCTGAAGAAGGACGGGGTGATATCCAGCAGATCCACCGGCACCTGCTTCATTTTTTCCAGCAGCGCCCAGGCATCGCGGCGTAGCTCTTCGTCGAAGATCGCCAGCTCGCAGCCCATGATCATGCAGAAAACCGGCTCCCACGAGGAGTCAAACGAGAACGAAGCGGTGTGTCCGGCGCGCATGCGGCGCGGCTGCGTGCGGTGGAACTTGTCGATCGCCGGGCCAAACAGGTTGCTCTGGTGTGACAGGAACAGGTTGAGCAGCCCCTGATGGGTGCTCATCACGCCTTTTGGCCGCCCGGTGGAGCCGGAGGTGTAAATCATATAGGCCAGATGCTCGCCGCGCTGGGCTTCACGGCGCTCGTCGTTGCGCACCGCCTCGCCCGGTTGCGCCGCGCAGGCCGCCAGCAGATCGATATCGTCGATGCAGAGGTGGGGCAGCGGCGGCATCTGCGCCAGGGTGCCGGTGTGGGTTAACAGCAGCTTCGGCTGCGCGTCGTCGCACATCAGCGTCAGGCGGTCGCGCGGGTAGTCGAGGTCCAGCGGCATATAAGCCGCGCCGCTGGCCAGCACGCCGAAGATCGCCACCAGCGAGTCAACGGAGCGAGGAATGCCGATCGCCACCACGTCTTCCGCCCCCAGACCACGGGCAATCAGCTCACGCGCCAGCTGCATGGCGCGGGCGGAGAGTTCACCGTAGGTCAGGCTGACCGCGCCGCAGGTGACGGCAACCGCATCGGGCTGCTGCGCCACGCGTTTTTGCAGCATCGCGAGGATCGATACCTCGCCGGGCTGCGGCGCAACGCGGATGCCGCGTGACCAGCCGTCAATCTGCTGCTGCTCGCGCTCACCGATAAGCGACAGCGCGGCCAGCGGCAACGCGGGGTTTTCAGCCAGCTGGCGGGCAACGTGGGCGATACGCTCGCCATGCCATTGCAGCATCTGGCGGTCATATTTCTCCGCGCTGGCGACCAGCGTCAGCTGGAGTTCGCCCTGCTGGAAGCCGACTTCAAATTCGATGTCGTCCACCGGCCCCATCGCCAGCGTATGGCTGACCGCCGCAATGCCGTCGAAGCTCAGCGAATCGTGATACACCTTCAGGTTGATCACCGGACCGTACAGCGGCTTGCTGCTGCCCACCAGGCCCAGATCGCGGCGCAGCTGCTCGGCTTCATAGCGCTGGTGGCGGCGAACCTGCTTAATTTCCCCCTGCAGGGCGAGGCTGACATCCGCCAGCGTCATCTCTGGCTGGAGTTTAAGCAGCAGCGGCAGTACGTTGACCACCGGTCCGGTGGTGGCAAGGGCGGCAGAGCCCATGCGGCGCATAAACGGGAAGCCAACGCTGAGGTGATATTCCCCGCTGATGCGCGCCAGCCAGCTGACCAGCAGTGCGCTGGTCAGTTCGGCGGGCGTCAGGCTGGCGGTCTGCGGTTGCTGACTGAAGGCGGTAAACAGGTCGGCGGGCAGGGTGACCGGCTGTTTGAGCGGGCCGGAAGCGTCGGCACCGCTGAACGACTCGTTTGACAGGGTTATCGCCGCCGGGAAATCGGCGCAGTGCTGCTGCCAGAACAGCGCCGAGCGCTCATATGCCGGAGAGTGCGGATAGTCGAGGTATTCGGTTACCACCTCACCGAAGGGAATAAACGGCGAAGCCGCAGGCGTTTCCTGCGCCCGCAGCGCGCGGTAAATCTCGGCAACGCGCCGCGTCAGCGCCTCAAAGCTGAACCCGTCCACCAGCAGATGGTGATAGCGCTGATACCACAGCCAGCCGCCGTCTCCGATACGCATCATCACCTGCCGGTACAGCGGACGCTCGCCGTCGGCAGCGAGGTCAGCGGCCAGATCGTCCTGCATCAGCGCCTGCGCCGCCTGGCGCGGGTCGGCGTGCTGGCTGAAGTCAATCCACTCAACCGGCTGTACCTGCTGCGCGGTACTGCGCAGCGGCAGGGTTTGCACCGGCGTGCCGTCCGCCGCCAGGCCAAAACGGGCCTGCACGGTATCGGCCTCCGCCATCGTCTGGCGGATGGCGCGATCCAGCGCGTGGCGATCGATATCGCCGTGCAGTTCACTGTAGTGCGCGACGGTGAAGGTGTTGCTGCGGTGGGCGATCTGGTCAGCAATCCAGATCCCCGGCTGCGCGGCGACCAGCGGATAATCGGCAAAGTCTGCCAGT
Source organism: Erwinia sp. S43 (assembly GCF_016624745.1). Taxonomy (NCBI): domain Bacteria; kingdom Pseudomonadati; phylum Pseudomonadota; class Gammaproteobacteria; order Enterobacterales; family Erwiniaceae; genus Erwinia; species Erwinia sp. S43. Next base: position 14,156 of record NZ_JACVTX010000043.1, read on the forward strand.
ACTTCGGGGGCAATATGAGTCTCGGACACGGTGACGATTCCTGTCAGCAAAACAAAAAAAGGGTGGAACGCGGCGTGCAGGCTCGATCAGCCTGCCTGTTTCAGCGCCGCCGGGCGCATATCCTGCCAGTGCGCTTCGATGTAGCTGATGCAGTCGGCGCGGCTGTCCGGCCCGGCCACGGTCTGCCAGCCGGGCGGCACGTCGGCAAAGGCGGGCCACAGGCTGTACTGCTGCTGTGCATTCAGCAGCACCAGAAAACTCAGGCTTTCATCGTCAAACGGGTTCTGTTGTTCAGTCATGGTGGGTTCCTGTTTCGGCAGGGTGTTGAGGATCGGCGAAATCGGCCAGCAGCCAGCGCAGGCCGTCAATCAGCCCGCCGCGCCAGCACAGCGAATCGTGGCCGCCGGAGAAGATGCGGAAGAAGGTGCGGTGCCCGGCGGCGACCAGCGCTTCGTGCATCTGTTCGCTGAGCGGCGCCATATCGCCTTCGCGGTTGCCGGCTTCCATAAAGATGGTCAGTCGACTGGCGGGAAGATCGCGCTGAATCAGCTGCGCGGTCAGCCAGCCCATTTCACGCTGCTTCAGCTCGCCAAAGCTGCGGATCAGCTGCATATTCGGCCACCAGAACGAGCCGGACTGGCTGAGCACGCGGCCAAAGCGGTGCGGGCGGTGCAGCCCGGCATAGGTCGCCGCCAGCCCGCCGTAGCTCTGGCCGGTGACCACGGTGCGGTCGGCCTCTTCGCTGAACGGCGTGCGGCCGCGCGCCAGCGGCAGCAGTTCTTCTTCTACTGCCTGCCAGAAGGCGGGGTTGCACGGCAGCTCTTTCTCGCGCCATTCCATATTAATGACGTCAATAAACAGCCAGGCCGCCGCCGGGAAATGATTGCTCTCGGTTTCGCTGTCCAGCGCGCTGAACAGCGGGCTGCCTTCCGCCCAGTTCTGGCCGTCGAGGACGATCACCAGCGGGCGGGTTTCCGGCGTGGCGGTCTGCCCGGTGGTGTAAAGCCAGATGCGGCGTTCATTGCCCAGCAGATCGCTTTGCCAGGTGAACTGTTGCAGGCGACCGGCGTCCGCCAGCGGCGTATGGCCGGAGTCCAGCAGATGCCATGAAGACTGATCCGGCGCGCCCGGCATATGGGCGGCGGAGAGGGGATGATGGCGGCTGTTAAAGTGCGGCGCGCTGTGGTTCAGCGGATCGGAAATGGCAAACGGGAACAGCGATATCCACCACTCGCGCTGCTGGCGGGCGCGGGTTTCCGCATCGCTACTGAACGCGGGAGGCAGCTGCGCAGCGCCCACCGGGATCAGGCTGTAGCTGCCGCGCCACTGCGGATCGATCTCGGTTGACCAGTGCCAGACATCGGTGCCCGGCACGCGATGCAGGCTCTGCGGCTGCGGGCTGTGGTGGTCGGTGACGCAATTAATATCGGCATATACCTGACGCACCGGAGACTGCGATTCATCACCGGCGGGATCGCGCCAGAAGTAGCTCATTTTGACCCGCTCAGCGGAATACTCTTCCACCAGCGGCGTGCCGATATGCGCCAGCTCCTGCCACCAGGCCTCTTCGCCAACGTTTTCCATTGCTAGCAATGCTGCTGCACTTCCGTACGGCTGGCGTGAGGGGCGTGGCCACATCTTTTTCGTCACGGATGTTTTCCTTTGGTTACATTATGTTACTTAAAATTAATCTTTCTAAGTACGCTTAGATTAAACAACGCTAATGCAAATATTATTGAGAACAATTTGCATTTGCAATAAGATGCCGCCCAACTTTCCAGGGGATGACGGTAAGTTACGTAGAGATAACGGTTTTCTCCTGGAAGGAGTGTGGAAAAGTACCGTCAGTCGCAGTGGCAAACGGGCTTTCTTTCTTCGTCGCGCTTATCAATTTTGCTGACAGCCGCGGCTTTATGGGGATTCCCCTGAAAAGTTGTTCCGGACGAGAGAACTGAACATGTTTAAAAAGATTATAAAACAGGCAGGACCAGGCCTGGCAATACACTCTGAAAAACCTTCCATGCGTTTTTTACTGGCTTCTTCTCTGTTAATGCTGCCGCTGGCCCATGCTGCCGCAGAGGACACCATTACGGTGACCGCAGAGAGCCGTGAAAGCGTCACATCCCCCCTGAAAGGCGTGGTGGCGAAAGAGAGCGCCGCCGGGACCAAGACCGGTACGCCTCTGAGCAAAACTCCGCAATCGATTTCGGTGGTCACCCGCGAGCAGATGGACGACCAGGCGTTTGAGTCGGTGGCCGATGCGCTGAGCTACACCAGCGGCGTGGTGACTAACTATCGCGGTAACTCTAACCGCAACGACGAAGTGATCAGCCGCGGCTTCCGCTATGCGCCGAAGCTGCTGGACGGGCTGCACTCCGGCCTTTCCAGCTCCAGCGGTGGAGCAGGGCAGATCGACCCGTGGCTGTTAGAGCGCGTTGAGATGGTCCACGGCCCGGCGGGCGTGCTGTACGGCCAGGTCAGCCCAGGCGGCCTGCTGATGATGACCAGCAAGCGCCCGACGGCGGAAAGCATTCACGAAGTGAAGCTCAGCACCGGTAACCATCACCTGGGCGAAGCGGCATTTGATTTCGGCGGTAAGCTGAACGATGACAACACGCTGTTCTACCGCCTGAACGGCATCGCCAGCACCAAAAATGAAACGGTGAAGCACAATAAACAGCAGCGCTGGGCGATTGCGCCAGCGATCACCTGGCTGCCGAATGCCGATACCAGCTTCACCCTGCTGACCAGCTACCAGAACGATCCGAAAGCCGGGTCGCGCAACTTCCTGCCGATGGCGGGCACGCTGAAAGAAACCAGCGTCGGCTACCTGCCGTATGATTTCAACATCAACGACCAGAGCTACTACGGCAACAAGCGTGAGCAGGCCTCCATTGGTTACGAGCTGGATCACAACTTCAACGAAGCGCTCTCCTTCCAGCAGAACCTGCGCTACACCCACCGTGATGAAGACTATAAATATATGGTCTACACCACCAGTTCCAGCGTGAACGACCACACCATCAACCGCCGCCCGCAGCAGGAAACGGCGATGACCAATGAGTTCGGCGTGGATAACCATCTGAAGGGCGTGTTCGATACCGGCGAAGTCAGCCATACCGTGCTCGGCGGCCTGGATTACCGCTGGAGCCGCGTGGCCAGCACGCTGTCGCGCCATACCTCTGATAAGTACCAGCTCGACTGGGCCAACCCGACCAGCGTTGAGGTGAACAATGCCGATATTGCGCTGACCACCAGCAGCGTTAAGCAGCTGCACCAGGTTGGGCTGTACCTGCAGGATCAGCTGGAGTGGGATAACTGGAACCTGGTGCTGTCCGGCCGTAACGACTGGTCGCAGACCCGCACCATCAACCGCATCAGCGGATCGGACGTCACCCAGAACGACAGTAAGCTGACCGGCCGCGCGGGCCTGCTGTACGCCTTTGATAACGGCCTGTCGCCGTATATCAGCTACAGCACCTCGTTTGAACCGAACCTGAGTACCGGCGCGCCGGGCACCGATCCGTTTAAGCCAACCACCGGCGAACAGACGGAAGTCGGGCTGAAGTTCCAGCCGGTCGGCAGCGATACGGTGATGACCGTTTCCTGGTTCGACATCAATCAGAAGAACATCACCTCCTATAACAGTACCACCGGCTACAACGAGCAGATCGGTAAGGTTAATTCGCAGGGTGTGGAAACGGAAATTCACGCGCAGCCGATCCCGGAAGTGAAACTGATCGCTGCCTATACCTACACCGATGCGGTGACCAAAGAAACCTATACCGCTTCGCAGCTGGGCCATACACCTGCCAGTATTCCGCGCCACGCGGCATCGGCCTGGGGCAGCTACAGCTTCCTGAACGGTCCGCTGAGCGGTTTCACCGTTGGCGCGGGCGTGCGTTACGTGGGTGATGCACCTGCGGACTCAACCGGCACCGACGAAGTACCGCACTACACCCTGTACGATGCGATGGTGAAGTACGAGCTGGGCCACGCCGTCTCTTCGCTGGAAGGCACCACCGTACAGCTGAATGTGCAGAACCTGACCGACGAACGCTATGTTGCCTCGTGCAGCAATACCGAAGCCTGCTTCTACGGCACCGACCGTACCGTAGTGGCCTCGGTGAACTACCGCTGGTAAAGCACGCCGGAAAGTCGCTCCGCCAGCTCTGCCGGAAACCTTTTCGTCAATGTTTCCGGCCATATTTTCACAAAATGTCCGGGAAATATCCGGCGAACGGTCAGCCTTGCTGAGCCTTCGCCAGCGGACTATTGAATCATCCCTTTGCCACCCATTCGGGTGGCATTTTTTTTACTGTCGGATTTATTTTTGATCGTTTCCTGCGCGATTTGACCATTATTGCTGCAAATGATAATGGCATTGAGAATTATTTCCATTTGCAATAATATGCACCGCAGCTTTTGCATGGAAATCGCTAACTCGATATGCAGTAAGGGTTTTCATGCCATCGCCATAACAAGAACCACAGCCGAATACGGCTGATGAGATCTGTGATAGCGGCCAGGATACTTTTTTTAACGATAAGTTCCCGGCCGGACTGGTGTTTTTTTGGCAAGCAGTTCCTGAATGGATGAAGAGATATGTTCAGTACCGTAAAAAAACAAGCAAGACCAGGCTTTGCAGTACGTTCCGATAAACACACAATGCGTCTTTTACTCGCCTCCAGCCTGCTGGTGGTGCCGATGGCCCACTCCGCGACCGCCACGGAAAATACGCTGACCGTGACGGCCCAGGCTCAGGAGAGCGTAACGGCACCATTAAAAGGCGTGGTGGCAAAAGAGAGCACCGCCGGGACCAAAACCGATACCCCACTGCGCAAAACTCCGCAGTCAATCTCAGTCGTCACCCGCGATCAGATGGACCAGCAGGAACCGGCCTCGGTTGCTGAAGCACTGTCCTACACCAGCGGCGTGGTCACCGATTATCGCGGTAACTCTAACCGTAATGATGAAGTGATCAGCCGTGGCTTCCGCTACGCGCCGAAGCTGCTCGACGGTCTGCACTTTGGGCTTTCCAGCCAGAACGGAGGAGCGGGTCAGCTTGACCCGTGGCTGCTGGAGCGCGTGGAGATGGTTCACGGCCCGGCAGGCGTGCTGTACGGCCAGGTCAGCCCCGGCGGCGTGGTGGTGATGACCAGCAAGCGCCCGACCGCGCAGGAGATCCGCGAAGTTAAGCTGAGCACTGGTAACCGTCATCTGGCGGAAGCGGCGTTTGACTTCGGCGGTAAGCTGAACGACGACAACACGCTGTTCTATCGTCTGAACGGCATCGGCAGCACCAAACACGAATTCGTGAAGGACAACAAGCAGGAGCGCGTGGCCATTGCCCCGGCGCTGACCTGGCTGCCAAACGAAGACACCAGCTTCACTCTGTTAACCAGCTACCAGAACGATCCGAAAGCCGGTTCACGTAACTTCCTGCCGCGCGCGGGTACGCTGTACTCCACCAGCGTTGGTTACGTGCCTTACGACTTCAACGTCAGCGAATCGAACTACGATAAGTCGAAGCGCGAACAGGCCTCAATCGGCTATAACCTCGACCATAACTTCAACGATGCCGTGTCGTTCACCCAGAACCTGCGCTTCACTCACCGCGATGAAGATTACAAGTATCTGGTGTACAACGTCGTTGCCCCGGCCAATGACCACACCCTGACCCGCATGGCGCAGCACGAGTCGCAGCTGACCAACGAATTCGGTGTGGATAACCAGCTGAAAGGCGTGTTCGATACCGGTGCGGTGAAACATACCGTTCTGGGCGGGCTGGACTACCGCTACAGCCATATCAATTCGAAGATGTATCGCGACCGCAACAGCGACTATCCGATCGACTGGGCCAATCCGAGCCATACCGATATTGATGCCAGCAAGCTGTCGCTGGTCTCCAGCGATCAGAAAACCCTGAACCAGGTGGGCGTTTACGTTCAGGACCAGCTGGAGTGGAACGACTGGAACCTGCTGCTTTCCGGCCGCCACGACTGGTCGCAGGTCAATACGCGCGACAACACCTCCGGCGGGTCTGAAGTCAGCTACAACGACAATCAGTTCACCGGGCGTGCGGGCCTGCTGTACGCCTTCGACAACGGTATTTCACCGTACGTCAGCTACAGCACCTCGTTTGAACCGACGCTGTATCAGGGTGAACCGGGTAGCCCGGCGATGAAGCCAACCACCGGCAAACAGACCGAAGTGGGCGTGAAGTATCAGATCCCGGACAGCAATACTTTACTGACGCTTTCCTGGTTCGATATCACCCAGAAGAACGTGGCCTCGTTTAACCGCACCACTTACTTCTACGATCAGATCGGTAAAGTGAAATCTCAGGGTGTGGAAGCGGAGGTTCACGCGCAGCCAACCCCGGAAATTGCGCTGATTGCGGCGTATTCCTACACCGATGTGGAAACTAAAGACTCGCCAACCGCCGCTGAAATCGGCCACAGCCCGGCGGCGATCCCGCGTCATGCTGCATCGGCCTGGGGCACCTACAGCTTCCAGCAGGGCGTGCTGAATGGCTTCACCGTGGGCACCGGTGTGCGCTACATCGGCACCGCGCCGGGTGATGCGACCGGTGAATACTATGTTCCGCACTACACGCTGTACGATGCAATGATGAAATATGACCTCGGTCAGGCAACGTCATCTCTGCGCGGTACTACCCTGCAGCTGAACGTGCAGAACCTCAGCGATAAGAAATACGTTTCCTCATGCAGCGGCGAAGATGCCTGCTTCTACGGCGTGGGTCGTACGATTATCGCCTCGGTTGATTACCGCTGGTAAGCCGCTGCCCTGAAGCATAAGGGTCGCTGTACGGCACCCTCGGCCGCTGTCTGTGTTGCAGACAGCGGCTTTTTTATTGCGAGTGCGGTTGGTATGCTCAGCCGAATTCAGTAGATTGATGCATCACTCAATAAAAGAAAACGGCATGAAACATATTACCCTTAGCGGCGACAACTATCAGATTGGCTATCAGCTTGGTGAACTGGGCAGGGATGCTTACCTGCGCGAAGTGCGTGCCACCGCGCTGTGGAGCCACACCAGCGCGCTGAAAAACAGCGATCGAGTGCAGGCCATGCAGCAGCAGGTGCAGCAGCATTTTCCTCTGCTGTGGCAGGAACTCCGTGGCCTGGCGGACGGTTTGCAGGCACCCTTAGATGAGGTGTTTGCCTGGAACTGTCGCGGCGACCTGCTGCCGTCAACCTCCGACGGCTGCACCACCGTAACCGGTTTTACCGACGCGGGCGAAGTGCTGATTGCGCACAACGAAGACGGTTTCCCGCAGCTGCGGGAAGACTGCGGTATCGTCACCGTTCGGCCGCAGCAGGGGCTGGCGTTTACCAGCTTCTTCTATCCCGGCTCAATCTGCGGCCACACCGTGGCGGTTAACGAGCGCGGGCTGGTCAATACGGTAAACAATATTCGCGCATCCGAACGCCCGCTGGGGTTGCCACGGCAGATTCTGGCGCGTGCGGCGCTGGATGCGGCCACGATCGATGAAGCCGTCGCAATCCTCACTTCGCAGCCGCGCGGTGGAGCGTTCCATCACAGTCTGGCGCAGTGCGGCGATGCGCGCATTGTCAGCGTAGAAGCCACCGGCACGGCGCAGCATGTGCAGATTAACTCTCGCCGCTACGGCCATGCGAACCATCTGATCCACCCGGAAATGTCAGCGGTGGCGCAAACCATCACCGGCAGCTCCGCCAGCCGACAGCAGCGCCTCCAGCAGTGGCTGACAGAAAGCGAAGAGCAGCCGTTAAATCCGGCCCAGGCCCTGACCATCCTCAATGACAACCAGCACGCTGACCTGCCGATTCTTCGGCTGGACCCGGCCGATCCGGATGAAGAAAACACCCTGGCGACGGCGATTTTCGTTATCGGCGCAAGTCAGGTTAACTGGACGCTGTTTACCGACGATCGCCAGTACGCATGTCTCTCAGGTCAGCAGCCCTGAAGTCAGCACAGAACCCGTATCAGCTCTCTTTTTGAGCAAATAAATCGGCCGCGTTTTGCGGCCGATCACAGATTGCCGCCTGATGCGGTGAAAAACTCTCCCCGGGCATTAATCTGATAAAAAATCACTGCTTATCCGTGACGGTTGGCCCGCCCCCGGGCCTGCCTCGCCGTCGCAATTCAGTGTATGATATCGGTCGCTTCAGCAGCGGTTATCCCCGGCCGTCTGTGCCGCTACAGGAGAAACATCCGTGAATCAGAGCCAGCGCGAACATATTGCCACGGTGATGGCCAGTATCAGCAACAGCGCAACGTCGTTGCCTGCCAGGCCGCACGACAGGGCGATCCGCGACTCCTGGCAGCGCTGCGTGGAACATCACGGGCTCGATCCCAGCCGTATGCAGGAGGCCCGTATTCTTCCGTGGCACGAGCTGCGGGAGTACCGTCAGGAGATGGAAGAGTTTCGCCATATTGCCCACCACGGTCTGACGGTGCTGTATAAGCAGATTGCCGCTGCGGGATACGTGCTGCTGCTGACCGACGCGCGCGGCGTTACCGTCGATTACCTGGGGGATGCCGATGCGGAGATCAGCCTGCGGCGGGCGGGCCTGTTCCTCGGTGCGCAGTGGACTGAAGCCTGTGCCGGAACCTGCGCCGTCGGCACCGCGCTGGCGACCGGCAAGGCGCTGACCGTGCATCAGGCTGACCATTTTGATGCCACCCATATTCCGCTGACCTGCACCGCCGTACCGCTGTTCGATCCGCAGGGGCAACTGAACGCAATCCTCGATATTTCGGCGCTCAGTTCGCCGCAGCCTAAATCCAGCCAGCAGCTGGCACTGCAAATCGCCAAGCTTTACGCCCATCAGATCGAGAATGCCTGGTTTGAACATCGCCACCGCAACGACTGGGTGCTGAAGCTCAGCCCGGCGTCGCCGTTTGTCGAGGTCAGCCCGGATTTCCTGATTGCGTTCGATGCTGGTGGAAACGTGGTAGGGCATAACCATCGCGCCCAGCGCATGCTGGAAAAAGAGCTGGGGATTGAAGCACCGCCGCCGCACAGCAAAAGCGCCCTGCTGGGGATGCCAATTGAGCAGCTGTTTAACACCTCGATTGACAGCCTGCCGGACTGGCTTGCCAGCGCCAACGGGCGGCAGGGCACGCTGGAACGCGCGCGCAGCGGAGAAAAGCTGTTTGTCACCGCCGTGCAGCCCATCCGCTGCCCGCCGCGCCGCCCGAGCAACCCGGATGCGATACCCGCTCCGCTGGCGGCTCTCAACGGCGGTGATGCCGTGCTGCAACAGCAGTTACAGCGCGCCTCGCGGCTGCTACAGGCTTCGTTGCATCTGGTGATCCACGGGGAAACCGGCAGCGGCAAAGAGTACTTCGCCCGCGCGTTTCATCAGGCCAGCGACCGTCGCGAGCGGCCGTTTGTGGCGGTGAACTGTGCGGCTATTCCGCCGACGCTGATTGAAAGCGAACTGTTTGGTCATCTGCCTGGCAGTTTCTCCGGCGCGGGCAGCAAGGGGCGGCGCGGTCTGATTCAGGAGGCCGACGGCGGTACGCTGTTCCTGGATGAAATCGGTGATATGCCGCTGGAGATGCAGACCCGCCTGCTGCGGGTGCTGGCCGAGCAGGAGGTGCTGCCAGTGGGTGCAACCCGGCCGGTGCCGGTGGATGTGCGGGTGATTTCGGCTTCGCATCACGCGCTGGATCGGCTGGTGGCCGAGGGGCGTTTCCGTACCGATCTGTTTTACCGTTTACAGGGGGCGCGAATCACTCTGCCGCCGCTGCGCCAGCGTAGCGATCTCGACTGGTTAATCGATAAGCTGCTGGCGGGAAGGGTAGAGATGAGTGCGGCTGCACGTCGGCGTTTGCATTCGCATAGCTGGCCCGGCAATTTACGCGAGCTGAATAATGCGCTGGATTATGCCGCGGCGGTGTGCGACGGCGGTCGTATTGAGGCCGGGGATTTGCCGGAGGGGCTGACAACCGCTGCTGCATCATTACAGGTGGCGGCGGGGTTGCCTCAATCTTCTGGTGATATCGATATTGAATCTTTGTCGCATTCTGCCGTTGTGCCATTAGCGCCGACGCAGGCCGCTTTTGCCGATGCGGCTTTGCCGCCTGAAGCGCAGCTGCTGGTGCAGTATTTGCGTGCGGCGCGCTGGAATCATAGTGCGGTGGCGCGGCAGATGGGGATCAGTCGTATGACGCTTTATCGCCGGATGCAGCGGTTTGGGATTCAGTCGCCGGTGAATGAGGGGTGAGATCATTCTTGGTGACTTGGTGACCTGATGACTGCGCTGACGGGGGGCTGCCACGACTGGCGGGTCCTCGCGCCACGCGTGGCGTGGTGCCCTCACTGCGTTCGTCAGCCTGTCGGACCGGCTCAGACGGCGCATCCGTGTGCCGACCGAGCCTTGCGCCCGCGTCCTGCGGGCTTATCCTGG
>NZ_JACVTX010000044.1:0-24033 GCF_016624745.1 Erwinia sp. S43
CTCGGCTACGAACCGAGCGGTCGGAGGTTCGAATCCTCCTGGATGCACCATCTCTCCTGATTTCTACTTTTCCCAGTCTTGCTCGTCATGTCGTCTCTGATTGTGACACCATGTTCCCGATGCGCTATTTTCATCTTTTGTTCGACTATTCGGTGTCTTTTGGTCTTTAGCCAGTTACCCGCTGTTATCTTGCATTTTAATTCGTTTTCTCATCATAAATTTACTGCTAGAAATCCCTATGACTTTCAAGGCATTTGCTGATCCACGCTGACAGCGACATTCATACAGCTTTACGCTAAAGTAATCGTTCCTTTATCAGGGTGGTTAAGAGAATGTACGACGCTTACGACGGCTTGATCTTCGATATGGATGGCACCATCCTCGATACTGAACCCACGCACCGCCAGGCCTGGCGCCAGGTGCTGGCTCAGCATGGGATGGCTTTTGATGAAAAGGCATTGATTGGCCTTAATGGTTCTCCGACGTGGCGTATTGCCGAATTTATCGTTGAACAGCATCAGAGCGATCTCGATCCTCACCGCCTTGCAGCGGAAAAGACCTCTTTATTTAAAAGCATACTGTTCGATGTGGTGAAACCGCTTCCGCTCATCGAGGTGGTGAAAGCCTATAAGGGACGACGCCCGATGGCAGTAGGGACCGGTAGCGAACATGCTATGGCGGTTGCGCTATTGCAGCATCTGGGGCTCCGTGATTATTTCTCGGCGATTGTCGGAGCAGATGATGTTAAACGCCATAAACCAGAGCCTGATACATTTATCCGCTGCGCTGAACTGATAGGCGTACCGCCTGCGCGCTGCGTAGTATTTGAAGATGCGGACTTTGGTTTGCAGGCTGCGCGTGCCGCGGGTATGGATGCCGTTGATGTCCGTCTGCTGTGACTGAGTGGCTGACATACGGTTCGATGTTTGCCAGCAGTTTTCTGAGTGCTACGCTGTTGCCCGGCAGCTCAGAGGCGATGCTGGTAGGTCTGTTGCTGGCCGGTAAAGCTTCCACAGTGAATCTGGTGTTGATTGCCGCCATAGGTAATACCCTCGGGGGGCTGACAAACATTCTGATTGGTCGCCTGCTGCCGCTAAAAGAACAGGGGCGATGGCATACAACAGCGATGGCATGGTTACATCGTTTAGGGCCTGCTGCGCTGATATTTAGCTGGTTACCGGTGATCGGTGACCTGCTGTGCGTTATTGCTGGCTGGCTGCGTTTCGCCTGGCTGCCGATGGTTTTTTTTCTCGCCGTCGGCAAAACTTTGCGATATATAGCGCTAGCTGCCGCAACTTTACAGGGCATGGAATGGTGGCATTGATTCGCTATTAGATGATGCTACGGTTAACATTATGCTTAACAATAATAAATTTTCTCTGAGCGGGAGGTCAATTTGATCCCGGACGTATCACAGGCACTTGCGTGGCTGGAAGCCCACCCTGGCGCACTTAAAGGAATTGGTCGCGGTATTGAACGCGAAACGCTGCGTGTCAGGCCCGATGGGCATCTGGCTACAACCCGGCACCCATCTTCACTGGGCTCCACGCTGACGCACAAGTGGATCACCACCGATTTTGCGGAAGCACTGTTAGAATTTATCACGCCGGTCGATCAGGATATTGATCATCTACTGGCATTCCTGCGTGATATTCATCGTCATACCTCCCGCGAGCTGGGTGAAGAGCGGATGTGGCCGATGAGCATGCCGTGCATCATTGAACCGGGCCAGGACATTGAGCTGGCGCAGTACGGCAGTTCGAACATTGGCCGCATGAAGACGCTGTACCGGCAGGGATTGAAAAATCGCTACGGGGCGCTGATGCAGGTGATTTCCGGCGTACATTATAACTTCTCGCTGCCGCTCTCTTTCTGGCAGGCTTGGGCTGGAGTGGAAGATGCAGAAAGTGGTAAAGACGCGATTTCAGACGGCTACCTGCGCCTGATCCGCAACTACTATCGCTTTGGCTGGATTATTCCTTATCTGTTCGGCGCGTCACCGGCTATCTGCTCTTCCTTCCTGCAGGGCAAGGAAAGCAATCTGCCGTTCGACCGCAGCGAGCAGGGGATGCTGTCACTCCCGTATGCCACCTCTCTGCGCCTGAGCGATCTTGGCTATACCAATAAATCGCAGAGCAACCTTGGTATTACCTTTAACGACCTGCCTGGCTATATCAAAGCGCTGAAGGCGGCCATTAAAACACCATCCGCTGAATTTGCAGCGATGGGCGTGAAAGACGCCAACGGTGACTGGCTGCAGCTGAATACGAATGTGCTACAGATTGAAAATGAGCTATATGCGCCAATCAGACCAAAGCGCGTGACGCGTTCCGGCGAAGCACCTTCAGACGCGCTGCTGCGTGGCGGTATTGAATACATTGAAGTTCGCTCACTGGATATTAACCCGTTCTCAGCCATTGGGGTTGATGCTAACCAGGTGCGTTTCCTGGATCTGTTCCTGATCTGGTGTACGCTGGCTGAAGCACCGGACATGAACAGCGACGAATTGCTCTGCACGCGTAAAAACTGGAATCGAGTGATCCTTGAAGGCCGTAAGCCCGGCCAAACTATTGGCATGGGCTGTGGGGACACCGAGCAACCACTGGTTGATGTGGGCAAGGCACTGTTCCGTGATCTGCAGCGCGTTGCTGAAACGCTGGACGGCCAGAATGGGGAAAACCACTACCAGCAGGTGTGTGAACGCCTGGTAGCCTCATTTGACGATCCTGATTTGACCTATTCCGCACGCTTCCTGCAGTCGCTGAAGGAAAACGGCATCGCCGGTACCGGGCTGGCACTTGCCGAACAGTATCGTCAGCAGCTAAATGAAGAGCCGCTGGAAGTGTTGAGTACTGAACAATTTGCTGAAGAAGCACGCCGCTCGCAGGTAAGTCAGCAGCAGATAGAAGAAAGTGATACGCTGAGTCTGGAAGAGTTTCTGAAAGATAAAGGCTAGCGCCAAAAGAAAATGGCCACATCACTGTGGCCAAAGTAACATCTCTGTTGTCAGGGATGATGATAACAAATGCGCGTCTTTCACATAGTAAGACGCGAGCTGACAGAAAAAGTTTCACCATATCTAAAATAAATTCATTAGTTGAGGTAACAATATGCCATTGCTGGATAGCTTTACCGTTGATCACACCATCATGGCCGCTCCTGCAGTCCGCGTAGCTAAGACCATGAAAACCCCTCATGGCGACACCATCACCGTTTTCGATCTGCGTTTCTGCCGACCGAATATCGAAATCCTGCCTGAGCGCGGTATCCATACTCTGGAGCACCTGTTCGCTGGTTTTATGCGCGATCACCTGAACGGTGAAGGCGTAGAAATCGTTGATATTTCGCCGATGGGATGCCGTACCGGTTTCTATATGAGCCTGATTGGTGTGCCGGATGAGCAGCGCGTGGCGAAGGCGTGGAAAGCGGCAATGGAGGACGTTCTCAAGGTTGCCAACCAGAATGATATTCCTGAGTTGAACATCTATCAGTGCGGCACCTGTGAGATGCACTCACTGGAAGAAGCACAGGAAATCGCGCGTCACATTATTGCTAATGACATCCGCATTAACCGTAATGAAGATTTGGCCCTGCCGAAAGAAAAACTGAAAGAACTGCACATCTAAACGGTTCTGGGCGATCGGATTCACCGATTGCCCTGTTATCTGTTCACTGCTGCCGGGAAGTCAGATCGATTTACGAACTGACAGACTCTTTCAGTGGCTTCTGAGGCGTCACCCGCACCTGTTTAATCATATTTTCCTGCACGTCCAGAATATCCACCGCGTATCGGCCAATGTGTATTGTGGCACCTGGCTGCGGAATATCCTGAAGTTCTTCCAGAATCATGCCGTTTACGGTACGCGCGCCTTCCTCCGGGAGCGTCCAGTTAAAGGCCTTATTGAGTTCTCGTACGTTAGCACTTCCTTCAATCAGCACGGAGCCATCATTCTGTGGCACCACTTCTTCCGCCAGAGAAGGGGACATTGAGGTAGTAAAATCGCCGACGATCTCTTCCAGAATATCCTCAATAGTGACCAGTCCTTTGATGTCGCCGTACTCATCAACCACCAGCCCAACTTTTTCTTTGTTGCGCTGAAATTTCACCAGCTGCATGTTCAGCGGTGTTCCTTCAGGTACGTAGTAGATTTCGTCCGCAGCCCGTAGCATTACCTCTTTGGTAAATTCCTTTTTTTCCGTCATCAGGCGATAGGCTTCCCGCACGCGCAGCATACTGATGGTATCGTCCAGTGAGTCACGATAAAGAACGATGCGGCCATGCGGAGAATGGGCCAGCTGCCGCACAATTGATTTCCAGTCATCGTTGATGTTAATGCCGACAATTTCGTTCCGCGGCACCATGATGTCATCCACGTTGACCTTATCGAGGTCGAGCACCGACAGCAGCATATCCTGGTTACGATGCGACATTAGCGTGCGTGACTCATAAACGATGGTGCGCAGCTCTTCTTTACTCAGTGCGGAATTGAGCGAGCCATCGCTTTTCATTCCCACCATGCGCATCAGCAGGCGGGTGATGGTATTCAGCAGCCACACCAGCGGCATCATCACGATCTGCAGGGGGCCAAGCAGGAAGCTGCTGGGGAAAGCCACTTTTTCGGGATAGAGCGCGGCGATGGTTTTCGGTAGCACTTCCGCGAAGACCAGTACGAGGAAGGTAAGGATACCGGTAGCAATCGCCACACCGGCATCACCGTAGAGGCGCATGCCGACGATGGTGCCGAGCGCAGAAGCCAGAATATTCACCAGATTGTTGCCAATCAGCACAAGGCTTATCAGGCGGTCCGGGCGGCGGAGTAATTTCTCAACTCTGCGCGCGGCGCGGTCTCCGTTTTTGGCCTGATGACGCAGTTTATAGCGATTCAGCGTCATCATGCCGGTTTCGGAGCCGGAAAAGTACGCGGATACCAGAATCATGATAATCAGCGTCACGATCAGAGTCGTGGTGGAAACGTGTTCCAAGGGAGATCCTTGTTGTGGTCGATCAGGACGTTAAAAAGTGCTGCAGCATACGGCTGCCGAAGTAGGCCATCGTCAAAAGAAACGCGCCGCCGCAGTTGAACCAGACAACGCGACGCCCGCGCCAGCCCTCATGATAATGACCCCAAAGCAGGACGATATAGAGGAACCAGGCAAGGAACGACAGCACGGCCTTATCAATGTTTTCGCGGCTGAAAAGATCCGGCAGAAAGAACAGGCCGGTGCAGAGCACCAGCGTCAACAGCACCACACCAATCTGGGTGATATGAAACATTTTCCGCTCGATGGTCATTAGCGGAGGAATATCCGTGGTAAATGCCAGCCTCTTGGTTTTCAACAGCCAGTCAATCCAGGCCAGTTGAAGCGCATAAAGCGCGGCAATGATCAGCGTAGCGTAGGCAAACAGCGCCAGGCCTATATGCACCATCATCCCCGGCGTGGTTTCCAGATGGGTGATAAACGCATTAGGAACGAAGGTTGCAAACGCCAGGTTGATCAGGGCAAAGCTGTAAACAATCGGCAGCAGAATCCAGCCGCGGTTGCGCGAGGCGACAATAGTCATGATCGAGCAGATCAGCAGACTGACCAGTGAGCCAATATTCAGCAGGCTGAGATTCTGCCCCCCGTCGAGGGAAAAGATTCGCTGCTGCAATGCAACGGCGTGAAACACCAGCGCGACGACGGCAGACAAAACGGCCAGCCTGCGCCAACTGCTGTTTTTACGCAGCAGGCTGGGAACAATCAGTGCAAGGCTACATGAATAGGCGAGTAGTGCCAGAATCGCAAATACGGACATATTAAGTGTTAGTACCGGCCAGGACTGTGAAAAAAGTCAGTATAGCGCCAGCGGCAGCAGGCTCCAAACGATCTCATCGCATATGGCTGAGATCCCTGGATCAGTGTGTTATAATCCGGCCAATTGTGTCGCCCTGGCGGCCTCTCATTACGTTAAGCGAGAGACGATGTTTACTAATTTATCCGATAGATTGTCGCAGACCCTGCGCAACATCAGTGGCCGTGGACGGCTGACAGAAGACAATATTAAAGACACGCTACGCGAAGTGCGCATGGCGCTGTTGGAAGCAGACGTTGCGCTGCCAGTGGTACGCGAATTTATCAGCCGCGTAAAAGAAAGCGCCGTCGGTCATGAAGTGAACAAAAGCCTGACCCCGGGCCAGGAATTCGTCAAGATCGTTAAAAATGAGCTGGTTGCTGCTATGGGGGAGGAGAACAACACTCTGAACCTGGCTGCCCAGCCGCCAGCTGTCGTGTTGATGGCCGGTTTGCAGGGGGCGGGTAAAACCACCAGCGTCGGTAAACTCGGTAAGTTCCTGCGTGAAAAACACAAGAAAAAGGTGTTGGTTGTTTCTGCTGACGTCTATCGCCCGGCGGCGATCAAACAGTTGGAAACTCTGGCAGAGCAGGTTGGCGTTGATTTTTGTCCGTCCGATCTGAGCCAGAAGCCGGTTGATATTGTTAAGAACGCCCTGCAACAGGCGAAGCTGAAATTCTACGACGTGCTGCTGGTGGATACCGCCGGTCGACTTCACGTTGATGAAGCGATGATGGACGAGATCAAACAGGTCCACGCCGCGATTAACCCGGTTGAAACGCTGTTTGTGGTTGATGCCATGACCGGCCAGGATGCCGCCAATACGGCAAAAGCGTTTAACGAAGCGCTGCCGCTGACCGGTGTGGTACTGACCAAAGTTGACGGTGATGCGCGCGGTGGTGCGGCCCTGTCGATTCGTCATATTACCGGCAAGCCAATCAAATTTATGGGTGTCGGTGAGAAAACCGAAGCCCTTGAGCCATTCTATCCTGAGCGTATTGCGTCACGTATCCTCGGCATGGGCGACATGCTGTCGCTGATCGAAGATATCGAAAGCAAAGTTGACCGTGCGCAGGCTGAAAAACTGGCCAGCAAGCTGAAGAAGGGCGACGGTTTCGACCTGAACGACTTCCTCGATCAGCTAAAGCAGATGCGTAACATGGGCGGCATGGCCAGCCTGATGGGCAAACTGCCGGGTATGGGTCAGCTGCCGGACAACGTTAAATCGCAAATGGACGATAAAGTTCTGGTGCGTATGGAAGCCATGATTAACTCAATGACGCGTAAAGAGCGCGAAAAACCTGAGATTATTAAAGGCTCCCGCAAGCGTCGTATTGCTACCGGTTCGGGTATGCAGGTGCAGGACGTTAACCGCTTACTGAAGCAGTTTGACGACATGCAACGCATGATGAAAAAGATGAAAAAAGGTGGCATGGCGAAGATGATGCGCGGCATGAAAGGTATGATGCCGCCTGGCTTCCCAGGCCGTTAATCAAGCCGGAAAA
Organism: Erwinia sp. S43; assembly: GCF_016624745.1. Taxonomy (NCBI): domain Bacteria; kingdom Pseudomonadati; phylum Pseudomonadota; class Gammaproteobacteria; order Enterobacterales; family Erwiniaceae; genus Erwinia; species Erwinia sp. S43. Next base: position 7,339 of record NZ_JACVTX010000044.1, read on the forward strand.
GGGCTCAGGCGAATTAGGTTGCTTTTTTCGCCAAAATGAGTAAAATTTTCGGGCTTTTTATATTGCACCCGGGCCCCGTTCCCTCAATGGGGCCCGGTTGTTTTATTAACTAAAGAGGATGTTATGGTAACAATTCGTTTGGCACGTCACGGCGCTAAAAAGCGTCCATTCTACCAGGTAGTCGTCACTGACAGCCGTAATGCTCGCAATGGTCGTTTCATTGAGCGCGTTGGTTTCTTCAACCCGATCGCATCTGGTCAGGCTGAAGCACTGCGTCTTGATCTGGACCGCATTGAGCACTGGGTTGGCCAGGGCGCAACTCTGTCCGACCGCGTTGGTGCGCTGGTCAAAGAAGCAAAGAAAGCAGCTTAATCTGTCACGGTGGTCAACATGAGCAAGCAACACAACCAGCCTCCCGCTAACCCGTTAATTCTGGGAAAGATGGGCTCGGCCTACGGTATCCGTGGTTGGCTCAAAGTGTTTTCCTCCACCGAAGACGCCGAAAGCATTTTCGACTATCAGCCGTGGTTTATCCAGCGGGCGGGTCGGTGGCAGCATGTCGAGCTGGAAGGCTGGAAGCGCCACAATCAGGACATGATCATCAAAGTCAAAGGCATTGACGATCGTGATGCTGCAGGTCTGCTGACTAATTGCGAAATTGTCGTGGACTCGGAGCAACTGCCGGAGCTTGATAATGGTGAATACTACTGGAAAGACCTTATGGGCTGCCAGGTCGTCACCACTGAAGGCTACGAGCTGGGTAAAGTCATCGATATGATGGAAACCGGCTCAAACGACGTTATGGTCGTGAAGGCAAACCTGAAAGATGCATTTGGTGTGCAGGAACGGTTAATCCCGTTCCTCGATGAACAGGTTATCAAGAATGTCGATCTCACTACTCGTTCGATCGAAGTAGATTGGGATCCTGGTTTTTGAACTCCGAACAAAACGGTAATACTCCGGCGCAAAGTATGTGGATTGGCATAATCAGCCTGTTTCCTGAAATGTTTCGCGCAGTTACCGATTACGGAGTAACTGGCCGGGCAGTAAAAAATGGCCTGCTCAGCATTCAGAGCTGGAGTCCTCGTGATTTCGCTCACGATCGTCATCGTACCGTGGACGAACGTCCATACGGCGGCGGTCCCGGAATGCTAATGATGGTACAACCCTTGCGGGATGCCATTCACGCAGCAAAAGCGGCGGCAGGGGAAGGCGTTAAGGTGATTTATCTTTCACCCCAGGGCCGCAAACTCGATCAAGATGGTGTTTGCGAGCTGGCGACCAATCAGAAGTTAATTCTGGTCTGTGGTCGTTATGAAGGGATTGATGAGCGCGTAATCAAAACCGAGATCGATGAAGAATGGTCGATTGGGGATTACGTACTCAGCGGTGGCGAGCTGCCAGCGATGACGCTGATTGACTCGGTTTCCCGGTTTATTCCGGGAGTGCTGGGGAAACAGGCGTCTGCGGAAGAAGATTCGTTTTCTGACGGTTTGCTGGACTGCCCACACTACACCCGACCTGAAGTGTTAGAAGGGATGGAAGTTCCGCCAGTTCTGCTGTCGGGCAACCATGCTGATATTCGCCGGTGGCGCCTGAAACAGTCGCTGGGCCGTACCTGGCTTAGAAGACCTGAACTTCTGGAAAACCTGGCTCTGACTGTAGAGCAAGCAAAGTTGCTGGCCGAGTTCCAACGGGAACACGCCAGGCAACAAAACGATGAGACGGCTGGACAGGCATAATGCCGGGTTCGCCTTAACTATCAGTTTACCCAGGATAAGAGATTTAATTATGAGCAACATTATCAAGCAACTTGAACAAGAACAGCTGAAACAGGACGTACCTTCATTCCGTCCGGGTGATTCCGTGGAAGTGAAAGTATGGGTCGTTGAAGGTGCTAAAAAGCGTCTGCAGGCATTCGAGGGCGTGGTTATCGCTATTCGTAACCGCGGTCTGCACTCTGCATTCACTGTTCGCAAAATTTCCAACGGCGAAGGTGTTGAGCGTGTATTCCAGACTCACTCCCCAGTTGTTGACAGCATTACCGTGAAACGTCGCGGTGCTGTGCGTAAAGCTAAACTGTACTACCTGCGTGAGCGTACTGGTAAGTCTGCACGTATCAAAGAACGTCTGGGCGCTTAAGCGACATCTGATAGTTAATAGTGAAAAGGGGTTAGCGTATGCTAGCCCCTTTTTTTATGAAAAATTCTCTGCCGACAAATACGCAAATAAAAAATATAATGCCGTTATCCGCTGATTTAAAAGCTTTTTTAAACAGCGTAACGAGTATGTTTGATTGATACCCCACAGCCGGAACCTTTCCTGATATGAGTAGCCCTTCGACGGGTATTTCGATGAAAATCGCCGCAGCGCTGAGTTCAACGCTGATGATGGCCTGTGTTAAAGATCTGGACGGTACTATCCCCGTCGGTGAGGTGATTTTCTTTCGATCGTTTATCGCGCTGATCCCACTATTTATCTGGCTATGGAGCCAAGGCAGTATCCTTGATGGCATCATGACAAAGAACGTTCGCGGGCACTTTGTCCGTGGTCTTGCCGGCACCGGCGGGCTTTATTTTAGTTACCTTTCGCTGATCTATATTTCCCTCGTTGACGTGACGGCGATTAACTATGCCGCACCGCTGATTACCGTGGTGATGGCGGCGCTTATTCTGCGGGAAAAAGTAAAATTTCATCGCTGGATAGCGGTGGCTGCTGGATTCGCCGGTATATTGGTTATGCTGTCAGGCCACCTTTTCTTTAATCGTGAAGGTGCCTTAACTTCTGTAAGCTGGACCTCCTCTCTGGGAATCATCCTCGCATTAGCGGCTGCGGTATGTATTGCCGGCGCATCGATTCAAATCCGCTATCTGAACGGCATTGAAAAGCCGGGAGCTATTGCATTCTGGTTCGCCGTGATGACCACGCTGACCTCGCTGACTACACTGTGGTTTGGCTGGACGATACCGAATCCCCGACAGCTGGTGTTATTAATCAGTTGCGGACTGCTGGGAGGCATTACGCAAATTTTGCTGACGTTGAGCCTGCGTTATGCGGATGCTTCACTGCTGGCGCCGTTTGATTACACCACGCTGGTCTGGTCGGCGATGATTGGTTTTCTCTTCTGGGGAAATATGCCGGAGACGGCAACGCTAATAGGAGCCGGGCTGGTGGTATCGGGGGGGATGATCTCGATGTATTTTGAGCGGCGTAATCGACGGATCGTGGCTTCGCTGAGTACGGAAAGTTAGGTTGAATTCAGTATGAGAATCAGGCTGGGTTCAGTACAGGAAGCCAGGTTGAGCTTAGCGCGAAAAGTCAGACTGGTCGCAATGACGAGAATAACGGGGCCTGATGCTTTCTCGGCCCCGTTGCTATTTACGCGCGCTGGCTGGCCACGCGCAGAAGCTCAACTACCATCGGCGACAGTTCATTACGCAGGGCGGCTCGTTCCGACTGGAACAGCGTTGCCATAAAAAATTTGTGCTCAGGCAGTTCGATAGCGCGGACATCGCCGTCAAGATCGTGGGCACTGATACGCAGTGAGCGGCCGTCGAGTTCGCTGACAAAATCAGGGTTAACGCCATAATTGCAGTGGTAGCCTTCCTCTATCTCGTTTTTACCGTACAGTGTGGCCAGGCGCGTTTCGGGCTGAATGACGATAGTTCCCGTTTTCTCTACCAGTGAACAGCTTAATGGTGCAATGACCAGGCGCCCGCCGGTGTCGGTTTCAGCGTGTCCCGCATCTTCCCAGCCCAATACATTGCGGGCATATTCAACAACCGTGTACTGAAATCCGCCGCAGGAGCCGAGAAACGGCAGGTTGTTTTCGCGCGCATGGCGGATTGCCATAAACGCACCTGCATCATTCAGATAGGGACTGCCGGGGACCAGCCAGACGGCATCATATTTGGCCAGCACTGATGCATCGGTAAGTTCAGGAGTAGGGAGCCATTCGGCAGTAACATCGAGATTCAGGGACTGTGCGGCAAGGTCCACCGCCAGAGGAATGGCCTGATGGGCAACCGCATCAGCGCGGTAATCGCCAATAAGCGCTAAGCGAACGTGAGACGTCATTGCAAATTATCCTGTGCAGGTAAAACAGAATGCTATATGAGACGGGATTATCTGGCAATGCCATCTTCACTTTCATCTGATGAAGGGCGGTGCAGATGATAGATAACCGTGCTGACCGGACCGTTGTCCAGTACGATCAGCCCGTAGCGAATAGCGATAATTTTTGCGCCCACTTTTTCCGCGACGGAGCGGCTGGCGATATTTCTCTCCGCAACGAGGATTTCAACCACATCAATGTCCGGCTGACTGAAGGCACTGGCTACCAGACGGCGAACTGCCTCACTGGCAATCCCCTGTCGTTGTTCATTACTGTGAACCCAATAGCCAATCGAGGTGGGGATCAGAGGGTTGCTGCTGTAACGCAAACCGGCACCGCCTAGCAGGCGACCATCGGCAGCGAACAGGCCCATTTCGTTGGCTGTACCCTGCTGGCGCTGCAGGTGAGTCAGGTGAAACCAGAGTCGGGCCTCATCTTCCGTGTAATTCTTATGTGCCCATGTCATCCACGGCAGCAGGGTATCCAGTGACTGATTCACGGCCTGCGCGAAGGGGGCTGCGTCAGCGTCCTCAAACGCCCGCATGATAAAATCCATTCATTTCTCCCGACAGTTTGCCTAAATAATTGATGGTTGGTATTAACAGTATCACAGCAGAGGGGAGGCCTGGTGGCAGGTGACGGAAAAGAAAGGTTTTTTTATCAAATACCAATGTGTACATTTATATTTACACGTGGGGTTGTCATTCCATTTTGTTTTTTATGTTTAACTTATTGATATTAATTGCTTTGATTGTTGCGTGGTGCTTGTGTTTTTATTTGTGGTAATAAAACTGTACGTTTCGGGGTTGAGTAATGTACTTATTGTGGTACAGTTCTTTTCAACCTCACTGAGGATCCCTATTAATCGAATTGCCCAGGATTACGATCATGCAAAAAGATGCGCTGAACAATATTCATATCGCTGACGAACAGGTTCTGATTACTCCAGAGGAACTGAAAAAACGTTTCCCGCTTAACAGCGCGCTGGAACAGCAGATTGCAGCTTCGCGCCAGACCATTTCCGACATCATTAATGGTAAAGATCACCGCCTGCTGGTGGTGTGCGGGCCTTGTTCAATTCACGATACGGATGCAGCGCTGGAATACGCTCGTCATCTCAAAACTCTGGCCGATCAGGTTGGAGATCAGCTGTACATTGTGATGCGCGTTTACTTTGAAAAGCCACGTACCACCGTTGGCTGGAAAGGCCTGATTAACGATCCGCACATGGATAACACCTTTGATATGGAAGGGGGCCTGCATATTGCGCGTCAGCTTCTGTTGAATCTGGTTGAGATGGGGCTGCCGCTGGCGACCGAAGCGCTGGACCCGAACAGTCCACAGTACCTCGGCGACCTGTTCAGCTGGTCCGCCATCGGTGCGCGTACCACCGAGTCACAAACCCACCGTGAAATGGCATCCGGGCTGTCGATGCCTGTTGGGTTCAAAAACGGCACCGATGGCAGTCTGGGTACCGCGATTAACGCCATGCGTGCCGCTGCGATGCCGCACCGCTTTGTCGGCATTAACCAGGCAGGCCAGGTCTGCCTGCTACAAACTCAGGGTAACCCGGACGGGCACGTGATCCTGCGCGGTGGTAAAAAGCCAAACTACGGTCCGGAAGATGTCGCTCAGTGTGAAAAAGAGATGCAGCAGGCGGGACTCCGCCCATCCTTGATGATAGATTGCAGTCACGGCAATTCTAATAAAGATTTCCGCCGCCAGTCGGGCGTCGCTGAATCTGCAGTGGCACAGATCAAAGACGGTAACCGTTCGATTATCGGTTTGATGCTGGAAAGTCACCTCAATGAAGGCAATCAGTCTTCCGAGCAGCCGCGCAGCGAAATGCGCTACGGCGTTTCGGTCACCGATGCCTGTATCAATTGGGAAACGACTGAAAGCCTGCTGCGTGAAATTCATCAGGATCTCAACGGCGTACTGGCGGCACGTCTGCAGTAAGAGGATTAACGAGTTATGGTGGCTGAACTGACCGCACTGCGCGATCAAATTGATGAAGTAGATAAAGCACTACTGGATTTACTGGCTAAACGGCTGGAGCTGGTAGCGGAAGTGGGGGAAGTGAAAAGCCGCTACGGATTACCGATCTATGTACCGGAACGCGAGGCCACCATGCTGGCTTCGCGCCGCAAAGAGGCCGAGCTGCTCGGTGTACCGCCGGATCTGATCGAAGACGTGCTGCGTCGGGTCATGCGTGAATCCTATACCAGTGAAAATGATAAAGGCTTCAAAACACTGAATCCTGAACTGCGCCCGGTGGTGATCGTTGGTGGTAAAGGTCAGATGGGGCGGCTGTTTGAAAAAATGCTGACCCTTTCCGGTTATCAGGTGAAGATCCTCGATAAAGAGGAGCACCATCAGGCGGAAGCGATGCTGGCGGATGCCGGAATGGTGATTATCAGCGTGCCTATTCACCTGACCGAACAGGTGATCGCTGAGCTGCCGCCGCTGCCGCAGGACTGTATTCTGGTCGACCTGGCATCGGTGAAAAATAAACCTTTGCAGGCAATGCTGGCCGCTCACGGTGGGCCGGTACTGGGCCTGCACCCGATGTTTGGCCCTGACAGCGGCAGTCTGGCGAAACAGGTGGTGGTATGGTGCGACGGTCGTCAGCCGGAAGCCTATCAGTGGTTCCTGGAGCAGATTCAGGTCTGGGGGGCGCGGCTTCACCGCATCAGCGCGGTCGAACACGATCAGAATATGGCGTTTATTCAGGCGCTGCGCCACTTTGCGACGTTTGCCTATGGTTTACATCTGGCAGAAGAGAACGTGCAGCTGGAACAGCTGCTGGCACTCTCTTCACCGATCTACCGGCTTGAGCTGGCGATGGTCGGCCGTCTGTTCGCGCAGGACCCGCAGCTTTACGCGGACATCATCATGTCTTCGGAAAGTAACCTGGCGCTGATTAAGCGTTACTACACGCGGTTTGGTGAGGCGATTAAGCTGCTGGAACACGGTGATAAGCAGGCGTTTATCGACAGCTTCCGCCGGGTAGAGCACTGGTTTGGCGACTACGCTAAGCGCTTCCAGGCCGAGAGCCGGACGCTGCTGCGCCAGGCAAATGACAGCCGTGCATAATTTGCTGTAGTGATTGAGAAGGGCAGCCGCTAGTTAACTGCGCACACCCAGAGTGAGCGTAAGTCACTTTCGGGCTGTCCTTTTTTATTGCTCGGTGCCGAATTTACCTGGTCCATTATGCTTAAGGCTTCGCGGCGCCAAAACCGTGCTGATGCAAAATCTCCCGAGCCTCTTCCGACAGTAAAAAATCAGCCAGAGATTGTGCCGCTACATCACAAACCGCAAAACCGTAGATTGCCGAAGGCTGCCACTCCTGAGGAATGCTGACTGTCGCGATTTGGTTATTGTGCTCTCGCCGGTGGCTATAGCTACTATAGCCGACAAAAATATCGGCCAGCCCTGACTCGATAATCCACGCAGCCGCCTGCATGCCCGGTGGAATTGCCGGGGAGTGCTCACCTCCAACGACCATTCTGGCTCGCTGCTTTAGATCCTGGCCGAGCAGGCTGTCCCACGCCGTCAGACGGTCAAACATCTGCCATGTATAGTCACCGCAGGGATCGCTGCCAATCGTTGATGTTGCCACTCGCAGTGTCGGATCCTTTAACAGCTCCAGCCAGGTCAGATCGCCAAGCTCGCGGCGTACGTTAAGGCACAGCGAGTTCTGGCAAAAGGCGGCAACCTGCTGTGCCCGGCCTGACTGCTGAAGCGCCAGCGGGTGTGCCATATTGGCGGAGGCAAACAGATCGCAGGGTTCCCCCTGTTCAATGCGCTGCCGAAGCAGACCCGCCGGGCCGAACTGTGTCTCCATGCCTGACGAATAATAGCTCTGAAAGCGTTCAGTGATGGCTGACCAGACGGGACGCAGGCTACCGGCGGCCAGTACGCGCAGCGGTTTCATCAGTTGCTGCCGCGATAGTCAGTGCGATAAAAACGCTGATACCAGCTTTCGGCCTGCTGCTGCATGTCAATATCCTTGAATTTTTCGGGATAAAGCTTTTTCGCCATCCACAGTTCACCCAGCGCCATCGCTTCAGGCATCGGATACCCCCAGGCTTTGGCATATTCTGGCATCAGATAGACGCGATGATTTTTTACCGCATCTAAAGCCTGCCAGACCGGTTGCTGATATATCTCATCCACCACCTGCGGGTAACGGTCCTGGACAAAGATGACCTGAGGCTTCCAGGCCAGTATCTGCTCCATAGAAACCTGCTTGTAGCCTTTTACCGTTGCGGCAGCGACGTTCATCGCGCCGGCATGGTTCATCATCAGTCCGGTGTACTTACCGGAACCGTAGGTTGTCAGGTCGGGGTTCGCCATATACACGCGGATACGCTGGTCGGCGGGAATGTCCTTAAGGCGGTCGGCAGTTTGCTGGCGCAGGCTAAAAGTGGCTTTAATCAGCGCCTCGGCCTGCTGCTGATGGTTCACCACCGCGCCGATTAAACGGATACCGTCTTTCAAACCCTGATTGTAAGCCTGTTCCTCATTCTGCAAATCGGGATTGAGATGGCTCTGCTGTTTATCATCCGCCCGCAGCGAGATGGCAATCACGGCAATACCCAGCTGTTGGATCTGGTCGATCATCTCCTGCGGTGCGTAGTTGGTGACAAATACCACTTGTGGATGCAGGGCAACCAGCTTTTCCAGATCGACATGGGTCAGATCGCCAAGCATCGGTACTTTGGTTAACTCAGGCACCAGGCGAGCATAGCTGTCACCAAGCTGCTGTCGCCAGTTGGCGAGTATTCCGACCATCTTGTTTGTGGCATCCAGCTGAACCAGCAGGTTCAGAGTCTGATGCTGTAGCACGACGACCCGATCAACGCGATCGGGAATGGTGACCTGCCGACCAAGCTGATCGGTAACGATACGATCTGCATAAGAGAAACCGGGGACGGAGGCAAGCAGCACCAGTAAGACAAAGGAGCGGAGAATTTGACGCATGAAGATTTCCTGAATTTCGCTATATACCTAATAATATAGCGTCAGGAGTCTGGGGGAAATGATTCTGTGGCAGGAAATCGGTGGCCCGCACGGCAGGCCACCTGTATTCGTCAGAGCGGCTCTACCGCCACGACGTTTTCGCTGGGGTAGCAGCCCAGTACCTTCAGCGAGCGGGTAATCGGGGCCAGCTCGCGTAGCGCCTGCTGAACGTCTTCAGAACGCAAGTTGCCCTGGAAATCGATATAAAACATCTCTTCCCACGGATTACCGTTAATCGGACGAGACTCCAGCTTGCTCATGGTCAGATTATGCTGGCGCAGTACCAGCAACGCCTCAACCAGTGCGCCTGCCTGCTGTCCTGTTGCCATAATCAGCGTGGTTTTAGCCGGAACCTGCATTGAAACATCCACCGGTTTGCGGGCCAGTACGATAAAGCGGGTGATATTCTGCCGCTGGTTGGCGAGATTTCTTTCCAGAACCTGCAGACCGTACAGATCGCCCCCGGCTTCACTGCCCAGTGCGGCGACCTTCGGAGAATTCATCGCAGCGACCTTTTCCATCGCGGCGGCGGTGCTTTCGGTGTACTCAATTTTCCAGTGCGGATAGCGGTGGATAAACTGGCTGCACTGCTGGAAAGGCTGAGGGTGGCTGTAAACGGTTTCAATCTGCTGGAGATCGGTGCTGCCGGAAACCAGAACGCAGTGGTCGATAGGCAGAGTGATTTCACCGACGATCGACAGACTGGTTTGCTGCAGCAGATCGTAGACATCGGTAATGGAGCCGGATGTGGTGTTCTCGATAGGCAGAACGGCGTAATCCGCCTGTCCGGTCTCAACCTGGTTAAAAATATCGTGAAATTTCAGGCAGCCACTCTCAATGAAATTATCAAAATGGCGCGCCGCATAGTGGCGCGAGGCCAGATGCGAATAGGAACCTTTTGGACCAAGGAAAGCGATACGGGCAGACTGTGCGTTCGTGTTATTCAGATGCTTTTGCAGCAGCGCCTGCTGGGTCAGCACGGAATCTTCAATAATCAGCTGAAACAGGCGGGTGATGTAGTGAGCATCCAGTTTATGCGCTTTGCCCAGTGTAATCAGGTGCTCAAGCAAATCGCGTTCGCGATCGATGTCACGGATGGGACGATGCGTCGCCATTTTAGCTGTGGCAACGTCGATTGCCAGCGCACGGCGCTGAGCCAGCAGTTGCAGTAGTTCTTCATCCAGCGCGCTGATTTTACCACGCAGGGCCAGCAAAGGATTCTCGGAGTTCATATCGCTACCTGTCAGATGTCGCTAAAAAAAAAGCCTCCCTTTGTCGGGAGGCTTTATTGTTCGTCTTCGCATTCATTCTTACACGACGAATTGCCTCCCAGTCAGGGGAAGGTAAAAAAGAATGCGAAGAAAAACGGGATAAATTTCATTTTGCTCAATTTTCAGTAGCGGTCTGGAGGGTTAAAGTAACCGCTGTAATTTCATTCTGTCAATAAAAAACGCGCCCGCAGGCGCGTTATTCGGGATGAGTCATTTATTCTTCGTCGATCGGGCTGAGATCTTTGACGCTGGCGGTGGCGCGTCGCGCTTCACCTTTGTGCTGAACTTTGTTCAGCTGGCGCTCGAGTTTGTTAATCAGCTCGTTGATAGCCGTGTACATATCTTCATGTTTGGCGGTGGCAACCAACGGGCCGTTAGGCGTATTGATGTTGGCATCGGCAACGAACTCTTTCGGCTCCTTCGAAAGAACAATGTGCGGATTAATCAGATGAGTTTGCCATTTTTCGAGCTTAGAGAGACGGTCTTCGACATGCTGGCGGATAGCCGGAGTAATTTCCATTTGTTTGCTGGTAATGTTCAGAACCATAGTGCTTACCTCTCTGTCATTTCCGTCTTGGTGAATCCAGCATAACGCTAAAAACGGTAAAATGCGTGATTTAGATCACATTTTATTGTCACTTTTTGTCAGGAAGGATAAAAGTGTGAGTCCGGTAAATAAATACGTTCAGCACGCTTGTCGACGGCCTTTTTCAATGGCATTGTTGATAGGATCACTACAGCGGGAATTTGCCGGAATAGCATTTTTCAGGCGTAAAAAAGGCAGCTTAGCGCTGCCTTTTTTGTTATCAGCGAATCAGGCCTGATTCGCTGAGATGATTTTCGCCACACGCTCAGCTTCAACATTAAGCTGCAGCTGACGATAAGCATTTTCCATCAGCGGTAACGCAGTGCGTGTTGCCTTTGTATCCGGATAATCTTTCAGCATTTGTTCTACACGGTTAACCACAGCGACATAAGCACCGCGTTTAGTGTAGAATTCAGCCACGGATAATTCGTATTTCGCCAGGCGATCTTTCAGGAACACCAGGCGCTTACGTGCATCGGTCGCATACTGACTGTTAGGGTAGCCGCGCAGTAACTGCGAGAAGTCTTTGAAAGCATCACGCGCATGAGTTGGATCGCGGTCTGAACGGTCAATACCAAAGAATCCCTGCAGCGCACTGTCATCCAACGCCATATCCGTCAGGCCACGCATATAGATGACGTAGTCGATATTTGGATGAGTGGGATTGAGGCGCATAAAGCGGTCGATGGCAGCCTGGGCCAGCGGCAAATCGGCATTCTTATAGTATGCGTAGATCAGGTCTAGCTGAACTTGCTGGGAGTAAGGGCCGAATGGATAGCGGTTATCGAGCGCTTCCAGTTGCGTTATTGCTCCTTTAAAGTTACCGTCCTGCAGTTTTTGCTGGGCAGTGGCATAAATCTCGGAAGGCGGGCTGTCAGGCACCACATCCTTGGAGCCGGAACATCCAGCTAATGCCAGGCTCAACGTGGCTGCAGCCACCAGATATTTCATACGCGTCATGACGATTTGATTATCCTCAGAGTGTTATTCAGGAAGCTGTCCGTATAGCTCCCGATAGTGACCAGGTACAATAGCACATTATATTAAACGGCATCGCCGTGAAAACCCAACGTTAACGAAGAAGCTGTGTATGGCACAACAAGTAAAACTCAACGCAACGGTATCCGAATCGCAACTCGGACAACGCTTAGATCAGGCTTTGGCCGAATTGTTCCCTGATTATTCACGTTCTCGCATAAAAGAATGGATTCTTGACCGTCGCGTCACCGTAAATGGCCAAATAATCGACAAGCCGAAGGAAAAAGTGCTCGGAAGTGAGCAAATTATCATCAGTGCGGAAATTGAAGAAGAGGCGAGATGGGAAGCACAGGACATTCCGTTGGATATTGTTTACGAGGATGATGACATCCTGGTGATCAATAAACCGCGCGACCTGGTTGTTCATCCGGGGGCAGGCAACCCCGATGGCACCGTGCTGAACGCATTGCTGCACCATTTCCCGGCCATTGCCGATGTGCCGCGCGCGGGTATCGTCCATCGTCTGGATAAAGATACTACCGGCCTGATGGTTGTCGCTAAAACCGTTCCGGCGCAGACGCATCTTGTGGATTCCCTTCAGCGGCGTGAAATTACCCGCGAGTATGAAGCCGTCGCGATTGGTCGCATGACCGCTGGCGGTACCGTTGATGAGCCGATTAGCCGTCACTCAACCAAGCGCACGCATATGGCGGTACACCCGATGGGTAAACCGGCAACGACGCATTATCGTATTATGGAACACTTCCGTGCCCATACGCGTCTGCGTCTGCGTCTGGAAACCGGGCGTACTCACCAGATCCGCGTGCATATGTCTCACATTACGCATCCGCTGGTGGGCGATCCGCTCTACGGTGGTCGTCCACGCCCGCCGAAAGGCGCTTCTGAGGCCTTCATTACCGCGCTGCGCGGTTTCGATCGCCAGGCGCTGCACGCAACCATGCTGCGTCTGTACCATCCGATCACCGGCATCGAGATGGAGTGGCACGCGCCGCTGCCGCAGGACATGGTCGATCTGATCAATGCTCTGAAGGCGGATACCGAAGAATTTAAAGATCAGATGGACTGGTAATGAAGCCCGTTATTTCCGACTGGTCACTTCCCGCCAACGTTCGCGCGTGCAGCAGCACGCGCAGCGGCGGCATCAGCGATGCCCCATGGAGCAGTCTAAACCTGGGGGCTCACGTTGGTGACGATCCGCAGAACGTGCAGGCTAATCGTCAACGTCTGGTAGAGGCATGTAATCTGCCTTCGATGCCGGTCTGGCTGGAGCAGGTACACGGCACGGATGTACTGCGGCTGGATGGCCAGCCTCCGGCTTCACTGCGGGCAGATGCCGTCTACACTCGGGAGCCTGGGGTTGTTTGTGCGGTGATGACCGCGGACTGTTTGCCGGTATTATTTTGTTCGGCGGACGGCGAGGAAATTGCTGCTGCTCACGCTGGCTGGCGCGGATTGTGTTCTGGGGTGCTCGAAGCAACACTTGACGCTTTTTCCGCTCCAGCAGAAGAGATCACCGTCTGGCTCGGGCCGGCTATCGGGCCGAACGCATTTGAAGTTGGGCCAGAGGTGAAAGACGCCTTTTGTGCCGTCGATCCTGCTGCCAACTCGGCTTTTTGTGCTGTTGGTGAAAAATTTTATGCCGATCTCTGGATGCTGGCAACACAGCGTTTAAACGCTGCCGGAGTGCGGTGTATCAGGGGTGGCGGCGATTGCACCTATACGCAGGAAGAACAATTTTTCTCCTTCCGACGCGATGGCGTCACCGGGCGTATGGCAAGTTTCATCTGGCTGATATAACCTAGCGCCATAAGACGGTCCGGATTGATGTTTTTTTCTCCGAAATGTTCAGGTCATTACCTTGAAAAATTTGAGGCATGACCTCATTTAATCTCCAGTAGCAATTTGACCTGAATGGGGGAAATTATGCGTCTGGATCGTCTTACTAACAAATTTCAGCTGGCACTGGCTGACGCCCAATCCCTGGCCCTCGGCCGAGATAATCAATTTATCGAACCTCTGCACTTGATGAGCGCACTGCTTAATCAGGAAGGTGGTTCCGTACGTCCTTTACTGACCACGGCTGGCGTAGACGTTGCCTCTTTACGTAGCGGTATTGAACAGGCACTCAGTCGCTTACCGCAGGTTGAAGGTACCGATGGCGATGTTCAGCCTTCTGCTGACTTGGTCCGCGTACTGAACCTGTGTGACAAGCTGGCGCAAAAGCGCGCCGACAACTTCATTTCATCAGAATTATTTGTTCTGGCAGCACTCGACTCCCGTGGTTCACTGGCCGACTTACTGAAATCGGCCGGTGTCACCAATGACAAGCTGACGAAAGCGATTGACCAGATGCGAGGAGGAGAGAACGTGAACGATCAAGGGGCGGAAGATCAACGCCAGGCATTAAGTAAATACACCATCGACCTGACCGAACGCGCCGAGAAAGGCAAACTTGATCCGGTTATCGGCCGCGATGAAGAGATTCGCCGTACCATTCAGGTACTGCAGCGTCGTACCAAAAATAACCCGGTACTGATCGGTGAGCCCGGTGTAGGTAAAACGGCCATCGTTGAAGGTCTGGCACAGCGCATCATTAACGGCGAAGTACCGGAAGGGCTGAAAGGCCGCCGCGTGCTGGCGCTTGATATGGGGGCGCTGGTGGCCGGGGCTAAATACCGCGGTGAATTTGAAGAGCGCCTGAAAGGCGTGCTGAACGATTTATCGAAACAGGAAGGCAACGTCATTCTGTTTATCGACGAACTGCACACCATGGTCGGTGCCGGTAAAGCCGACGGCGCAATGGATGCCGGTAATATGCTGAAGCCTGCGCTGGCGCGCGGCGAGCTGCACTGCGTTGGCGCGACAACGCTGGACGAATATCGCCAGTACATTGAAAAAGATGCCGCGCTGGAACGTCGTTTCCAGAAGGTGTTCGTAGCCGAGCCAAGCGTGGAAGATACCATTGCTATCTTGCGCGGCCTGAAAGAGCGCTATGAGTTGCATCACCATGTACAGATTACCGACCCGGCCATCGTTGCGGCGGCGACGCTGTCCCATCGCTATATCGCCGACCGCCAGCTGCCGGACAAAGCTATCGATCTGATCGATGAAGCGGCTTCCAGTATCCGTATGCAGATCGACTCCAAGCCGGAAGCGCTCGATCGCCTGGAGCGTCGTATCATTCAGCTGAAGCTGGAACAGCAGGCGCTGAAGAAAGAATCTGACGATGCCAGTATCAAACGTCTGGAGATGCTGGAAAGCGAGCTTTCGCAGAAAGAGCGTGATTACTCAGAGCTGGAAGAGGAGTGGAAGGCGGAGAAAGCCTCTCTGTCCGGAACTCAGCACATTAAAGCCGAGCTGGAGCAGGCAAGGCTGAATATGGAACAAGCGCGCCGACAGGGTGATCTGGGCCAGATGTCTGAATTGCAGTACGGTAAAATTCCGGAACTGGAAAAACAGCTGGCGGCGGCGACCCAGGCGGAAGGTAAAACGATGCGCCTGCTGCGTAACCGCGTGACGGATGTTGAAATTGCCGACGTGCTGGCGCGCTGGACCGGTATTCCTGTGGCCCGCATGATGGAAGGCGAACGTGACAAGCTGTTGCGCATGGAGCAGGAACTGCATACGCGGGTGATTGGGCAGAATGAAGCGGTGGAAGCCGTATCGAACGCCATTCGCCGTAGCCGTGCTGGCCTGGCCGATCCGAATCGTCCAATTGGCTCGTTCCTGTTCCTCGGCCCGACCGGGGTGGGTAAAACCGAACTGTGTAAAGCGCTGGCTAACTTTATGTTCGACAGCGACGATGCGATGGTGCGTATCGATATGTCCGAGTTTATGGAGAAACACTCGGTGTCGCGTCTGGTGGGGGCACCTCCTGGATATGTCGGTTATGAAGAAGGTGGATACCTGACCGAAGCGGTACGTCGTCGTCCTTACTCAGTTATTCTGCTGGATGAAGTTGAGAAAGCGCACCCGGATGTCTTCAACATCCTTCTTCAGGTCCTGGATGATGGGCGCCTGACCGATGGACAGGGCAGAACGGTTGATTTCCGCAATACGGTGGTGATCATGACCTCTAACCTGGGTTCCGATCTGATCCAGGAGCGGTTCGGTGCGCTGAGCTACGGTGAAATGAAAGAGTTGGTCATGTCTGTGGTCAGCCACAGCTTCCGTCCGGAATTCATTAACCGTATTGACGAGCTGGTGGTGTTCCACCCGCTGGGCGAGAAACATATTGCTTCTATTGCCCGTATCCAGCTGCAGCGTTTGTATCAGCGCCTGGAAGAGCGGGGTTATGAACTGCATATTTCCGATGCCGCTCTGCAGCAGCTCGGTGAGAATGGTTATGATCCGGTCTACGGTGCGCGACCGCTGAAACGCGCTATCCAGCAGCAGATTGAAAACCCGCTGGCACAGCAGATTCTTTCCGGCGCTTTGGTACCGGGCAAGACAATAGAAATGGATCTGCAGGATGGCGTTATCGTTGCGCATCAGTAAAGTGCACGGTGTCAGGTAAGTTCCTGAATGGGGTTTTCTGACCATGTCGTTATTAAAATGGGCCTTCGGGCCCATTTTTGTTTATTAAATCGGCAAAAATGAGGCTTTTAACGCAGATTTGGGTGAAAACTAAGCATGTGAACATTTTTTTGAAATTAGCCCTTGTCAGCCGCCAGAAAATCCCTATACTGCGCCTCCACTGA
>NZ_JACVTX010000045.1:0-19286 GCF_016624745.1 Erwinia sp. S43
CAGCCCAGCCCAGCCCCTTCATCTTCGTGTTCGTCTTCAGGTGCATCCGGAATCCCGAATTCGGGATCTGGCATCTGCATTTCGCATCCGTTACCCGATATCCGGCTCCTGCATGCTTGTCCGCATCCGGAGCTTTCTGTCCTCATGGGTTACCTGCAACCCTCTGGGGAGCCTTTGCCCAGTACGAGCGACGAAGAACCCCATCAAACCACATCGGCTATCTTTCGTTAGTTTTTTCATTACATTGAAATATAAGCGTAAATTTAATTAAACTTACTGACGAGTAATAAATTTAAACGCAGATTGTGATCCCGCTCGCTTTTCCGTACGGATTGTTTGGACAAAAAAGGCGCAATAAATAATAGTGTTTGAATAATAAATCATGCCCGAATAATTATTCACAGCGGAGATAAAAAAAGATGAAACGTACCCTGCTTACCGGACTGTTGCTTTCTGCCATGACCCTCTCATCAGCCTCTTTCGCGGCGGATAAAGGGTTGATCGTCATCATCACCCCGTCCCACGATAATCCATTCTTCAAAGCCGAAGCCGACGGCGCATCGCAAAAAGCGAAGGCGCTGGGCTACACCACGCTGGTGGCATCGCACGATGATGATGTTAGCAAGCAGAACCAGCTGATTGAAACCGCCATTGGACGCAAGGCAAAGGCGATTGTGCTGGATAACGCCGGTGCGGACGCGACGGTAGGGCCAGTACAGAAGGCGAAAGATGCCGGGATTCCTACTTTCCTGATCGACCGGGAAATCAACAAATCCGGCGTAGCGGTGGCGCAGATTGTTTCCAATAACTATCAGGGCGCTCAGCTGGGGGCGGAAAAATTCGCAAAACTGCTGAACGGCAAAGGGGAATACGTTGAGCTGCTGGGTAAAGAGTCGGATACCAACGCCGGGGTGCGCTCACAGGGCTATCACGACATCCTCGATGACTACCCGGATATGAAAATGGTGGCTCAGCAGAGCGCCAACTGGAGCCAGACCGAAGCCTTCAGCCGCATGGAAACCATTTTACAAAAAAATCCCAATATCGTTGGCGTGATCTCCGGTAACGACACCATGGCGCTGGGTGCGGAAGCCGCGCTGAAAGCCGCCGGAAAAACCAACGTCGTGGTGGTGGGCTTTGACGGCAGTGACTACGTGCGCGACTCCATTATCAATAAAGGCAACATCAAAGCGACGGTGCTGCAACCGGGCTGGGCGCAGGCGCAGATGGCCGTTGAGCAGGCCGATTACTACCTGACTAACGGCAAAGCGCAGAAAGAAGAGAAACAGCTGATGGACTGCGTGCTGATTGACGACGCCAACGCCAGCAAGCTGAAAACCTTTAATCTCTCTAACTGATTCGGGAGCCGATGATGGTGACGAAACTTCCGCTCGCCGTTCTGCTGAGCGCCAGTATGCTGCTCAGCGGCTGCACGGTGGTCGACCTTGATGAAAACGGTCAGCCCATCCTGCCAAAAGACCCGGCAGCGAAAGCCAGCTTTAGCAGTCAGACCCCGCAGCAGATCGCGCAGGAGAACTGGGACAGCAGGGTACTGAAAGGGGCGCAGGATCGCGCCCTCACCTGGAATGACATGAAGAATAAAAGCACCGAGCTGAAGGCGGAGACCAGCAGCAGCGTCTTTGTGCAGGCTACCGGAACGGTTACTGCGGTTAGCGACGACGCCGAGCGTGAACGCCTGCTGACGGTGACGATTAATGGCGAATCGGTGCCGGTGGCCATCGGGCCGGTGATCCGCAGCAACGCCATTCGGGATGCGGCCGGGTTTAAATTTGAAGAATTCACCAACCAGGTACAGTTCGCCAGGCTGACCAAAGCGCTGAACCAGCAAAACGTTCAGCAGCTGCCGAAGATCGACGGCAGCTGGGTTGGCAAGCCCGTTCAGCTGACGCTGGCCGTGACCCTGCAACCGCAGCGGATAGAGGATGCGGTCGCCGTGGTCATCAAGCAGGAGCAGCCGTAATGAGCCACACCGATCCGATTATTCTGCAAACCCGCGCGGTGTCGATGCTGTTTCCCGGCACGCTGGCGCTGGACAACGTCGACTACCGCGTCTGGCGCGGCAAGGTCAACGTCATTATCGGCGAGAACGGCGCGGGTAAATCCACGCTGATGAAAATCCTCGCCGGGGTGCAGCAGCCGACCAGCGGTGAGATCTGGCTCAACGGCAAGCAGGTGCAGCTCAGCAGCACCCGCGCGGCATCGAAGCTGGGTATTGGCATGGTGCATCAGGAGCTGAACCTGTTTGAAAACCTGTCGGTGGCGGAAAATATTTTCCTTGGCCGCGAACTGCAAAAAGGCGTGCAGCCGATCGATGAAAAAGCGCAGGAGGCACGCACCGCCGAGCTGATGCAGCGGCTCGATCAGGCGATTTCGCCGCGCGAGCTGGTCGCTAATCTGAAAGTGGGGCAGCAGCAGCTGGTGGAGATTGCCAAGGCGCTGGCGGAAAACACCGACATTCTGATCCTCGACGAGCCGACCTCGGCACTGAGTAAAACCGAGGTTGAGATCCTGTTCCGGGTGATCCGCGAACTGACCCGTCAGGGAGTGTCGATTATCTATATCTCGCACCGTCTGGAAGAGCTGATGGCGATTGGCGACACCATCACCATCCTGCGCGACGGCCGCTTCCAGGCGGAAGCGCAGGTTAACGAGATTGACGTGCCGTGGATCGTCCGTGAAATGCTCGGTAGCGAGCCGGTCAGCAGCTTCCTGACCCCCGATCGCCAGTTCGGCGCGACGGTGCTGGAAGCGGAAAACATCACCTGCGTCGGCCCTGCCGGTAACGCGGTGGTTAACGACGTCTCATTCAGCGTTCGCGCCGGGGAAATCGTCGGTATTTATGGCCTGATGGGCGCGGGGCGCACCGAACTGTTCGAATGCCTGCTTGGCACCCAGCCTTCGTATCTTGGCAAGCTGTGGCTGGACAGCAAACCGGTGCCGCAGCGACTGTCGACCGCCGACCGCATCCGTATGGGCATGAGTCTGGTGCCGGAAGACCGCAAGCGCACCGGCATTTTCCCCATCTCATCGGTAGCCAGCAACCTGACGATTGCCAGCCTGTGGCAGCGTCTGGAGCACCGTTTTGCCATCTCTCACAAACAGGAGATAGCGGTGGTCAGCAGCACGGTCAGCAATCTGTCGATCAAAATTTCCTCGCCGGAGGTGGCGATCAACGCGCTGAGCGGCGGTAACCAGCAGAAGGTGGTGATTGGCCGCTCGCTGCTGACCAACCCGCGCCTGCTGCTGCTGGATGAACCCAGCCGGGGCATTGATATCGGGGCGAAGGCCGACGTGTTCCGCATGATGGTCAAGCTGTCAGAGCAGGGGATCGCGGTGCTGTTTTCCACCTCGGATCTGAAAGAAATTATGGCGGTTTCCGACCGTATTCTGGTGATGTCAGGCGGCAAGCTGACCGCCGATATTCCACGCGCGGCGGCAGAAGAGTCCACGCTGGTGAAAGCAAGTGCACAGGGGTTTTAACATGACACAACTTTCCGGGAAAGCGCAGTCGGCGCCTGCGATGAAAGCCTTTAACTCGCGGGAGGGATTGATCCTGCTGCTGTTAAAAATGCGCACCTTTATTGCCCTGATTTTAATCGTTGGATTCTTCGCCATCACCGTGCCGGACTTCCTCGCCGTCGGTAGCATGGTGATCATGATTAAACATATCGCCATCAACGCCTTCCTGGCGCTGGGCATCACCTTCGTGATTATTACCGCCGGGATTGACCTGTCGATCGGGGCCACGCTGGGGCTGTGCGGGATGATTGCGGGCTGGCTGATTACCAAAGGCATCGTACTGCCCGCCTTCGGCATCGCGATTTTTCCCAGCGTCTGGGTGGTGGTGCCGCTGGTGCTGCTGATCGGCGGGCTTATCGGTGCGGCCAACGGCTGGATCATCACCCGCTATAACGTCGCGCCGTTTATCTGCACGCTGGGCACCATGTATATCCTGCGCGGTGCAGCGATGCTCACCTCCGGCGGTGAAACGTTCCCCGGGCTACAGGGCAATCCGCAGCTCGGCAATACCGGCTTTGACAAGATCGGCTCCGGCTACTTCCTCGGCCTGCCGTGGGCAATCTGGATGATGATTTTGCTGGCGCTGGTCATCGCCTACGTCGCTCGCCGCCTGCCGTTTGGCCGCCAGGTCTATGCGATTGGCGATAACGAGCGCGCCGCCGAACTGTCCGGCGTGCGGGTAAAGCGGGTGAAAATCTTTGTTTACGCCATCTCCGGCCTCTGTGCGGCGATCGCGGGCATCGTGGTGTCCTCGCAGCTGGTGGCCGCCCACCCGGCAAACGGTACCGCCTTTGAGATGAACGCCATTGCCGCCGTGGTACTGGGCGGCACCTCGCTGGCCGGCGGGCGCGGCACCATCCTCGGCACGCTGATCGGCGCGTTCGTTATCGGCTTCCTCGCAGACGGCCTGATTATGATGGGCGTCAGCGAATTCTGGCAGATGGTGATTAAGGGCATCGTGATCATCATTGCGGTGATTATCGACCAGATGCAGAGCCGCATGCAGCAAAAGGCGGCGGTGGTGGCGCAGAAGGCGCTGCTGGTTGAAGCCGAAGCCACGCGGACAGCCTGAGGTCCGACCGTGCCAGCCTGACGTATAGCAAAACGATTTCGACCCCGGACGGGTGACCCCGTTCTTATTTTCATCCCCGGGCGGCGGCGGCGGCGTGATCCGCAGCGTGCCGCCCGGCAGATAAATTAACAACCTTGCAGCCCCGGCTGCGTGATATTCAGCATGGAGAAGACCCATTATGACAACCTACAACTACCCAAAATTTGGCGCTGGTCTCTGGCATTTTGCAAACTACGTTGACCGTTACGCGGTAGACGGCTACGGCCCGGCGTTGAGTACTCTTGAGCAGATCAAAGCGGCGAAAGAGGTCGGCGATCTTTCCTATGTTGACGTGCCGTATCCGTTCTCGCCGGGTGTAACCCTCAGCCAGGTGAAAGAGGCGCTGGCCGATGCCGGACTCAAAGCGATCGGCATCACCCCGGAGATCTATCTGCGCAAATGGTCGCGCGGGGCCTTTACCAACCCGGACCCGGTGGCGCGTGCAGAAGCGCTGAAGCTGATGAACGAAGCGGCGGACGTGGTGCGTGAGCTGGGTGCCAGCTACGTAAAAGTCTGGCCGGGCCAGGACGGCTGGGACTACCCGTTCCAGGTCGATCACAAGCAGCTGTGGAAGCTGGCGGTAGACGGCATGCGCGAGCTGGCGTCAGCTAACCCGGACGTGAAATTTGCCATTGAATACAAACCGCGCGAGCCGCGCGTAAAAATGACCTGGGATTCGGCGGCGCGCACACTGCTGGGCATTGAGGATATCGGGCTGGATAACGTTGGTATCCTGCTGGACTTCGGCCACGCGCTGTTTGGCGGCGAGTCCCCGGCGGATTCCGCTCAGCTGATTATCGATCGCGGTCGTCTGTTTGGTATGGACGTTAACGACAACCTGCGCGGCTGGGACGATGACCTGGTGGTGGGTACCGTGCATATGACGGAAATTTTCGAGTTCTTCTATGTACTGAAGATCAACAACTGGGACGGCGTCTGGCAGCTGGATCAGTTCCCGTTCCGTGAAGATAACGTTGAGGCCGCGCGCCTGTCGATTCGTTTCCTCAAGCACATTTACCGCGCGCTGGATAAGCTGGATATTCCTGCATTACAGGAAGCGCAGTCGCGCCAGGATGCGATGCAGGCCCAGCGCATTATTCAGAACGCGCTGCTGTCATCGATCGAAGAGTAATCCCCGCTTCAGAAATCCGTCGGGCAACCGGCGGATTCTCACATTCCTCCCTCTTCAAAGTGTTAAATCCCCGTAAAAATCAGGGTTTGATATCGAAAATCTTAATAAAAATACAAATGAAAATCATTACCATCTGTTTCAAATTTTATATATTCTAAACACACTTCGTTGACGTTGCTGCGCGCGAATCGCGATTTGGCCGATGCATAAAGCCCCGGTTGGATAAACGTTAACGTGTTAACTCTTTGGCCGCGTTAGCGTTTAGCGGCTATCCCTGCTGGGAAACACAGCACTGCAGCAAAGATCGCTGTTATCCAGAGTGTTACTGCGAGGTTTGGTTGATGTGGAACCTGAAAAGCCTGTTTAATAAGCATGCTCAGGAAATTCAACGTTTTTTGCAGAAGCGCGGGCATGGTCCCGACGTGGCTGCGGATTTAACCCAGGATGTGTTTCTGCGGATTTTAGGCTCCGCAGCGCCAAAACGGGATGATAATCCGCGTGCCTATCTGCATATGGTGGCGCGCAGTCTTTCGGTGGATCTCTATCGCCGTGAGAAAATCGCCTCGATCGACTATCTGTCGGAAGAGGCCTACTGCGAGCTGCCGGATGAATCGCCCGATCCGGAAAGGGTGACCTCCGATCGTCAGCAGCTGGCGGTGCTTGACCGTGGTCTGACGGCGCTGCCGGAGCAGACCCGGCGTGCCTTTGAGCTCTATCGCTTAGGGGATATGACCATTGCTGAAGTGGCACAGGAACTGGATTTATCGGTGTCCCATACCTGGACGCTGATCCGCCGTGCCTACCAGCATTTACGCACCACGCTGGATGATGATGCGAAGCACTGATGACTTTGCACAGCGACAGCGCGTGTAATTCCCTATAATCTGAATTACCTTTTATTCCCGTTGCCGCAAAGCCGCCGGAATTTGCCAATAATGACTGAGAAAATGTCGCAACACGAAAAGCTGTTTGAAGAAGCCTTCGACTTGATTATTCGCCTGCACGGTGATCCGGGGAATCCGGCCGCGCGCGAACTGGCCGAACGTTGGCGCGCGCGCGGCAAAGAGCATGAGGCGGTGTGGGCCGAAGCCGTTCATCTGCACGGCATGACCGGCAGGGTGGTTCAGGCCCGCAGCCAGACCGTTGCGCAGCCGGTGGGTATTTCTCGTCGGCGCTTTGTGCTGGGCGGTTCCGTTGCCGTGGCGGCAGCCGCTACCGGCCTGGCGCTGGCACCCGGCGTTCTGTTGCAGATGAAAGCCAGTCATTTAACCTCGACCGGCGAAATCCAGCAAATTCCGCTGGAGGACGGTTCAGAAATTATTCTTGGCCCCAACAGCGCCATTGCTTCCCGTTTCACAGCCGATGAGCGCCGCATTGAACTCCTGAACGGAATGGCCTGGCTTAATGTTGCCGACGACGCCCGTCGGCCGTTTAACGCGGTGGTGGAAGGGATGCAGGTGGTGACGCAGAAAGGGGCTTTTGACCTCAGCCGCGATGCCGACCTGCTGACCGTTGCCGTTGAACAGGGCGCGGTGGACGTCGCCACTCCTGGCCTGTCGCTGTCGCTAAACGAATCGGTCACCGCCGGCAGCTGGCTGTCGCTGGATCGCGATGGCGGTCTGGTGGAGCGCGGCACCCGCAATCCGCAGCAGTTTTCGTCCTGGCGCAGCGGCATGCTGGTGGCAGAGAGTGAAACGGTGGCCGCCGTGGTAGCGCGCATTTCCCGCTGGGTGCCGGGTAAAGTGCTGATTGCCAGCCGCGAGCTGGGCGAACAGCGTATCAGCGGCGTGTATAACCTCGCCAATCCGCAGCGTGCGCTGGCGGCGGTGATCCAACCCTACGCCGGAAAAGTGCGCGAAATTACCCCCTGGTTGACCATTATTTCCGCAGTCTGAAAAAAAATTTAAAATTTCTCAGAAAAATCTCAACTCTCGTTCGTTTTATTAAGTAAGAACTGGCTCGGATACGAATCCGCAAAGCCAGCGTACTGATTAATAACACCTGCGGAGTTAAAATGAAGTCTGTGAAGTGCAAACGCGCGGAATCGCGCAACGGCAAAAAGTGGCTGGTGGCAGCCGTGTTCCGTACCAGCGCAATTTCTCTGGCGCTGATGTCGATGCAGCAAAGTGCGTTTGCGCAAACTTCGCCGGTCTCCTTCAATATTCCGGCTGGCTCCCTTTCCGGCGCTATCGCCGAGTTTGGCCGCCAGTCCGGCGTGCAGGTCAGCTATCCACCGGAATTCGCCGCAGGCAAACAGTCGGCGGGCGTCAAGGGTGCCGTCTCGTCGGAAGCGGCGCTGGGCCGCATTTTACAAGGCTCCGGGCTTTCATATCAGTTTGTGAACAGCGACAGCGTCACCCTGGTTAACGGCGGTGCGGCGGCCAACACGTCTGCGTCTGCATCAGCGGCGGACGACTCGCTGCTGCTGGGCACCATCACCGTCACCAGCCGCGCGGGCAGCGATCCGGCCGATGCGCCCTGGCAGGGGGCCAGCTCTCGCGCCCACCTCTCCGCCGAGCAGGTTGAGCGTTTTAGCGGCACATCTGTTGGTGATTTTTTATCGGGTATCCCGGGCGTACTGAACGGTGACGGCCGCAACTCCGGCGCGGTGGACGTGAACATTCGCGGCCTGCAGGGGCAGGGGCGCGTACCGGTGCTGGTTGACGGCGCCAGCCAGGAAACCACCGTCTATCAGGGCTATAACGGCTCCACGGCGCGCACCTATATCGACCCGGACTTTATCGGCTCGGTTGATATTGAAAAAGGGGCCAGCATGGGGGCCGATTCTACCGGCGCGGTCGGCGGGATTGTGCGAATGAGCACCATCGGCGTGAAGGATATCCTGCTGCCGGGCCACGATTTTGGCGTGCGTCTCAAAGGTAACTTTAATACCAACAGCCGCAGCGCGCCGTCGCCGGGCACCACCGGCGGCCTGACCAACCTCGGCACCTATTACAGCTGGGATGAGTTCCCGAGCGGCTTCGGTGATTCATCCGGGACAAATCGCCCGTCGGCGCTGAAACCGACCGGCGGCTCCGGCAGCATCGCCATCGCTGGCACCACCGATGCGGTGGATGTGCTGGCCGCCTATGCCCAGCGTTATAACGGCAACTATTTCGCCGGTAAACGCGGTGGAGACGATGCTCACGCGGTGATTTCAGGCCCAACCGGGCCATTCGGTGAGGTTAACGTCACCGACGGTAATCCACTGACGGCATACCGTGCGGGCGAGGAGGTATTAAACACCTCGCGCGATACGGAGTCATGGCTGCTGAAAGGCACTTTCCGCTTCCAGGACAACCAGAAGTTTGAGCTGGGCTACTCACGCTATATGACCCGCTACGGCAATATTCTCGGTTCGCAGCTGATGAGCTACTTCAATTCGCAACCCTATCAGGGATTGCTGAGTACCATCGATCTGGCAACATGGACCGGTCGCTACAGCTGGAAACCGGAAGACAGCAACCTGATTGATGTGAAGGTCGATACCTTCTACTCCGACGTAGACAACCGCGTTAACTCTGTATTCAACAGCTCTGGCACGCTGTATCCGCAATACTTCTGGCTGGCGTCGAATCGCTGGGGCGGCAACGCGTCGAACACCTCACGTTTCTATAGCGATATTGCCGATGTGACCTGGCAGTATGGCGGTTCATTTACCCGTGAAAACGTGGGATTGCCTGACGGCGTGGATGAAGCGACCATGTCCGGATCGCGTTTTGGCTGGCGCAAAGAGTACAGCGGATTCAGCACCCTTGAAGTGAAGCCGCTCGACTGGGTGACCCTGAGCGGAAACCTGCGCTATTCCACCTTTGAAAGCTTTGACCGCAGCCCGACGCTTGAATCGCCGTTTACGCGCAAAGATCACGGCTGGTCACCGATCTTCAGTCTGATGGTGGAGCCTCTGGATGGCTTCCAGGCTTATGGTAAGTACGGCAGCGTTCTGCGTTCGCCAAGCATCTTTGAATCGATCACCGGTCCGTCATTCTCGGTACCCACTGCGGATAATCCGGTGGCGCCTGAACGCAACAAGAGCCTTGAGTTCGGTGTTAACTATCTGATGGATGGCGTGTTCTTGCCGGATGATAAGCTGCGTTTCCACGGGGCCTGGTTCAGTAACCACATCGACAACTACATCACGCGCGGAAATATCAAACGCTATACGGCCAGTGGACGGGAAAACTACCAGCTGGGCCGCATGAATCTGGACTATGCAGAAATGCGTGGCATTGAGCTGTCCGCACAGTATGACAGCGGACGGGTGTTCGGCAGCGTGGCGTGGAATCACTACACCGACATTATGTTCTGCGCCAAAGACGGCGTAATACATCCAGCCGCCAGCCGCTGTGCGCCGGGTGGCCTCTACAACAGCTTTGCGCAGCAGCAGGTCCCGCCAAAAGATACCGTGACGGTAAACCTGGGATCGCGCTTCCTGGACAGCGATCTGACTGTAGGAACACGTATTAGCTACATCGGCAGCCGTTTTGTTGAGGGGCTGGGTGCGGACGAAGGGCTCGGGCAGGTTTCAGGTATGTACTCCATCGCGCCGTCGGACTGGAAGCCTTACACCCTGGTCGATCTCTACGCCAGCTACAAACTAAACCAGAACGCCACCTTCGATCTGTCGGTGGATAACCTGACCGACCGTTACTACGTCGATGCGCTGAACACCATTCCGATCCCTGCGCCAGGCCGTACCGTGCGCGGTGGCGTGACGCTGAAATTCTGATGTTAAACAAATGCCGCCTGCCGCAGAGCAGGCGCATGGGAGAAAATCAATGAGCGATGTGAGTACCCAAACCGAAAACCTGACCCGCGCGCAGCGGCTGAAGGTGGCCACCACCAGCAGCCATGACAGCCTGGATCAGCGCATTATGGCGGGCGACCCGTTTGCCAGCCGCGAACGTTACGGTCTGTTTGTGAAGGTGCAGTACCAGTTTCATCGTGAAATCGATGCATTGTATGAATCTGCGCTGTTGGAGCCGCTGCTGCCTGATTTAGCCGGGCGACGTCGCTTCCCGCTGATTGGCCAGGATCTGGCCGACCTGGGGCAGGAACTGCCGCAGCCGGAAAGCGCAACGGCATTCAGTACGGCGGAAATCCCGGATATTGCCAGTGCTCTGGGCTGGCTGTACGTGGCGGAAGGCTCCAATATCGGCGCCGGTTTCCTGATCAAACAGGCGGAGAAGCTGGGGCTGTCCGGCGAGTTTGGTGCGCGCCATCTTGCCGGTGCGCCGGAAGGGCGAGGCCGCCACTGGCGTACCTTTACCGCCGCGCTGGACCAGCTGCCGCTGGACGAAGCCGGGGAAGCGCGCGCAATTGCCGGTGCGCAGCAGGCCTTTGCCCGCGTGCGTGAGTTGGTTGAACACTATTATGCGCGTTAGGCCATAGAGCCACACAGGCAGTGAACAGTCGTCCAGGACGTTGAGATTGTCAGTTAGCTGTTTTGCTGGTGGAAAGGATGCCTGCCAGCTGTCAGTCGTTGTGCCCGAACACAGGGAGTGTGAGGGAGTAAAAGCAGTACCCGAAGTAAGCAGTACGAGTATGTAGTAAATCCTCCCGACGTCAGGAAGGATTGCACCTACATTATGTAATGATAATCATTTGTGTTTTCATTCAATGTATTTCCACTTTTAACCTATGCTTTTCAGGAAAAATGAAATGAATCAGATTATGAAGAAATCAGTACTTGCTCTTGCTCTGTTTGGCGCAGCCGGTGCTGCTCAGGCCGTAGTCGTCACTAACCAGAGCTACACGGAAACGGGTGGGATTCGCGTTGGTCAGACAACTGCAGCTGTACCGACTCCTGCCGCCGGCGTTGATGGTCAGCTGTATGGTGCCAAAGCTACCTTTACTCACTTTGCTTCACCGACCTATCAGGATGCGAGTGGGGCATTCCACTTCAGCGGTCGCGAAATGGTGGCGGATGGCGCACCGGGTCCTGCGGGTCCTGGCCCGGATCACACTAAACTGGGCGTATGGTCATTTGCCAAAGTCGGTACTCAGGACGTCTGGTTCGGCGAATGGGATGGCGAAGCCACTTCAGGCGCCGTGGGCACCAAAACGGCCGGTACCCACACGGTGTTCTACGCGGGTGAAAACGGTGACGTAGCCACCACGCTGCCAACGGCTGCACCGGTTAGCTACACAATTAAGTCCATCAATCAGTACAGCGGCACGCTGCCAACCAGTACGCTGAGCGCCAACTTCAACACTAAAGTGGCCAGCTCTTCCGGTGAC
Organism: Erwinia sp. S43; assembly: GCF_016624745.1. Lineage (NCBI taxonomy): Bacteria > Pseudomonadati > Pseudomonadota > Gammaproteobacteria > Enterobacterales > Erwiniaceae > Erwinia > Erwinia sp. S43. The sequence goes on from NZ_JACVTX010000045.1 coordinate 12,024, forward strand.
ATCAACTTCACCGGCGGCACCATCAGCACTGTCGGTACTGATGTGCGTCTGGCAGCAACCAGCGTAGGCGTGCTGAGTGCTTCCGGCACCGGCGGTACGCTGGACGGTAAATTCTTCGGCACCGGTGCCAGCGCAGTGGCCGGTATCGTTAAGTTTGCCGATCGCAACAAAGATACCGCATTCGGCGGTACTAAGAACTAATCCGGTGGCGAATCTCACCACCTTACGTGCAGGGATCAACCCCTCAGCGGGAACGACGCTGATGGTCTGATTCGCTGCCTTCCCGGGAGCAAAGGCCGCTGGTCTTTGCTCTTTTTTGCGTCCGCTCTGCCCGTTCCGAGCGGCACCGTTGCCTCAGGGATCATGATCTATGCCGACCGTTCCGTTACCCGTTGCCCGCTACTTTACACCGCGCCGCGCCGCACTCAGCCTGATTGCGCTGCTGATGGCCTCCGTTACCGTCACGGCGGTGGCGCAGGAGCGTGAAGATACGCGGCGCATGCTCGAAATGAGCATTGAGCGCCAGGGGGCCGAACGCGAGCGCGAAATACTGAAAGATGAAACGGCCACTGGCCAGCGGCCCACGCTGACCATTGACGGCCAGACCTACCAGGTGGAACACACCGCCAGCGCGCTGGGCCAGGCGCTCTATCTTTCACTGCAGTATCAGCAGTGGCAGGCGGCCAACCGTTTCCTGCAGGAGTACCTGACCCTGCCGGATCGCGACCCGCTGCTGGAACACTATGCCCGCGGAATGCTGGCGCGGGTGGTGGGCGATAACGACACCGCTATTACCGAATTCCGCAAGCTGCTGGCACAGCAGCCGGACTTTATTCTCGGCAGGCTGGAGCTGGCAAGAACGCTGTTTGACGATGCGCAGGAGCGTGAAGCGAAAGAGGCCTTTGCCGATGCGCTGGCGATTATCGACGCCCGCGATCCGCAAACCGCCGGGGTGCGCAAAACCATCGGTGCCTACCAGCAGGCGCTGGAAAAACGCGGCGACTGGAGCGGCTCGTTCTCCTTCGGCCCCAGCTGGAGCGACAACGTCAACCGCACCTCGGCCAGCCGCACCTGTCTGATTAGCGACAGTACCGGCTTCTGCTACTACGAGCGCGCGCTGCCGGAGGCGTTAAAAGCCACCGGCACCGATTTTGACTTCAGCGTTCAGCGCCGACTGGCGATAAAAGGGCATCACGGCGTGTATCTGCGCTCGCTGCTGTACGGCACGCAGTATCGCAATCACGGTGAATTTAACGAAACCACCGTGACGTTACAGGGCGGCTACAGCTATCGCGATGCGCGCCAGCAGCTGATGCTGGCCCCGTCGTTTGAATATTACGAGTGGGGCAACGATGCGATGTACGGCGCGCCCGGCGTGCACGGCGAGTGGAGCTATATGCTGTCGTCCGCCTCGCTGGTTAAGCTGGAGGCGGATTATAAAGACATGCAGTATCGCCGCGCCGACTACGCCCGCAACTTTGACGGCGCGCAGCAGTCGCTGTACGGCACCTGGTACCGCGAGCTGACGCCGGGCTGGACGGTGTTTGGCGGGCTGGATTTCGTCAACAGCCACGCGAAGGACCCGACGGCGGAATATCAGCAGAAGGGCGTGCGGCTGGGGGCCTCGCTGCGCTTTTATGCCGGGTTTGACGGCACGCTTTCCGCCTCTTACCGCCAGCGTGACTATGAGCTGTACAACCCGCTGATTGAAGTGCGTCGGCGCGACCAGGAGCAGAACTATACCCTGGTTCTGCGTGCGCCGCGCTGGGATCTGGCCGGATTTGTTCCCAGCCTGACGCTGCGCCACAACCGGGTGAAAAGTAACGCCGACTGGATCTACTCCTACAACCGCAACGACGCTAGCCTCAAACTGGAGTACAGCTTCTGATCGGGGAAGCCTCTCAGATCGCAATCGCCTTGCCAGCGTGCAGATAACGCTGGCAAGGCGGCGAATCTTTAGTTGAGGTCCGTGCGGGCGTGATTCGGGCTGACGGTCAGGCCTTCCCGACTCGGCGCGGCGTCTCGCGGCGGAAGCCCAGACCGATCATCCAGCCGAAAACGTAAGGCAGGAAGCGGTAGCGTTTCACGATGCGCGGTATCGGGCTGGTCTGGCCCGGCTCGCGTTTTTTGCCGCTCATCTTTATCTGAATAAACTGGGTGGCGCAGGTCGGGAACTGGCGGCGGCGCTGCACCTTATTCAGCTGGTGCAGGCTGACCTCGCCATTGAGCAGCGGGCGGGTGAGCAGGTTGGCGGTGGAGACCGCGTCCTGGATCGCCAGGTTCACCCCCACGCCGCCAATCGGCGACATCGCGTGCGCCGCATCGCCGATGCACAGCAGGCCCTCTTTCGCCCAGCTGTCGAGCCGATCAATACGGATCTCCAGCAGCCGCAGCTTGCTCCAGCGATCCAGCTCCGCCAGCCTGTCGGCGGGGAAGGGTGAAACCGTGGCGACATGCTGCTTAAAGGCATCAATACCGGCGGCCTCCAGCTCACCAAACTGGCCCTTGGTAATGGAATAGCCGCACTGCCAGAAACTTCCGCGATCGATCATAATAAAGTTCTGCTTCGGCCCTTTATGGCCCATCCCCCACTGCGGGTCCTCTTCGCGCTTATCCAGGCGGAACCAGACCACGTCGCGCGGTGCGCCGAACGATTTTCCGCTCAGCTGCGCTTTTTCCCGCACCTTTGAGTGGCGGCCGTCGCAGCCGACCACCAGCCGGGCACGAACCTCACGCGTCTGGCCGTTGGCAATCGCGCGCACGCCGCATACCCGGCCGTCGGCAGTGATCAAATCGTCAAAGGCACAGGATTGCAAAAGGGTAAAACCGGGAAGGGCGCTGGCGCGCTCGGCGAGAAAATTCAGGAAGTCCCACTGCGGCATAAAGGCGATAAATTTGCACTTCACCGGCAGGCGGGTGAAGTTTGCCAGCGTCACCTCTTCGCCACCGACCTCGGCCTGTAGCTTTTCGGCGCGCTGGTGGGGCAGCTTCAGCAGATCCTCAAGCAGCCCGAGGTGATGCATGATCTGTAGCGTTGAGGGGTGAATGGTGTCACCGCGAAAATCGCGTAAAAAGTCGGCGTGCTTTTCCAGAACCACAACCTGCACGCCTGCCCGTGCCAGTAAATAGCCGAGCATCAAACCGGCAGGACCACCGCCGACGATGCAACAGTCGGCGGTGAGCGTTTCCGCTGTCCGATCCATACAATCCACCTCTGCAATGCGATAAGTGAATTATATGATAATGCTTATCATTATCTATATCGAGTCATGATTTGCCTGCGGACGCGGATTATTTAATTTCCACCGCGTAGTCTGCCACCGGGGTGATTTTTTTAATCAGCTTATTATCAAACAGGAACTGCTCGTAGGCCTGGTAGCGGGCGGTGTCCAGATGCGCCGGATCGCGGGCGAACAGCGGCAGTGATTTCTGCCACGCCTGGCGGTTCAGCTCGGTGTTCAGCTCCGGGTGGCTGCTGGCAAAGGCCTTCCAGGTTTCCTGCGGGTGTGCCTGAAGATAGTCGTTACCCTTCTTCAGCGCGGCGAGGAATTTGGCTATTTTCGGCTTGTTGACGTCATCGCGGTTAGCGACAATCACCAGCTCGTCATACGCCGGAACGCCGTAGTCTTCCACGTTGAACACCTTAGGATCTTTGCCCTGGATTTGCAGTTCCAGCGCCTCGATATTGCGATAGCCGCCGATCACCGCATCCACCTGGCCCGCCAGCAGCGCACCGGTCAGCTGGAAGTTGACGTTAACCGGGGTGATATCGGCAGAGGAAATCCCCTCGTGCTTGAGCATGGTGCCCAGCGTGGCTTCTTCAATGCCGGTCACCGAGAAGCCGACTTTTTTGCCTTTCAGATCGGCAGGCGATTTAATGTTTTTATCCAGCGTCATCACCGTGTTTAGCGGCGTATTCACCAGCGTGCCGACGCGCACCAGCGGTAATCCCTGGTCGGCGAAGAAGTGCAGCTGCGGCTGATAGGTGATAGCCAGATCGGCTTTCTTTGCGGCCACCAGGCGCGGCGGCAGGGAAGGATCGGACGGCGGCACGATCTTCACGTCCAGCCCTTCGGCTTCAAACGCGCCAATCTGCTCGGCAACGATAATCGGCGCGTGGTCCGGGTTAACGTACCAGTCCAGCATCAGCGTGACGTTTTCCGCCGCGGCGGCGTGGCCCGCGATGGCCGTTCCCAGCAGCAGGGCGCAGAGGTTCTTTTTCATTGCTGTTATTCCTTGTTATGTCGTTTGCAGATGGTTATTCCGCCGTCCAGTTAATCAGGCGGCGCAGCAGGCTATCGACGGCAACCCAGAGCAGCACCGTCATCAGAATCAAAATAAACAGCGCGGCGAACAGCTGGTCGGTCTGCATCCGCGCATTAGCGTTGAGCATCAGATAACCCAGACCTTCGGCCGAGCCGACCCATTCGCCGATAATCGCCCCGATGGGGGCCACGGCGGCCGCCATGCGCAGCCCGGTGCCGAAGGCGGGCAGCGCCGCCATCAGCCGCACGTGGCGCAGCAGCGCCCACGGGGAAGCTCCCATCGTGCGGGCCAGATCGAGGTAGTCGTTATTCACCCGGCGCAGACCATCAAAGAATGCCGAAGTGACGGGGAAGAAGATCACCAGCACCGCCATCGCCACCTTGGCGCTCATGCCAAAGCCGAACCACAGCACCAGCAGCGGGGCGAGGGCAAACACCGGGATCGCCTGACTGGTCAGCACCAGCGGCATCAGCCAGCGCTGTAAGCGTGGGGAATACACCATGCTCAGCGCCAGCAGTGCGCCGAGCAGCACCCCGAGCAGCAGGCCGCTGACCACCTCCGATGCTGTTACCAGCGAGTGGTAGGCCAGGAATCCGCGACCCTCCCACAGCGCCTGCGCTACGGCGGCGGGCGTCGGCAGCAGAAACGCCGGAATATTGCTCAGCGTAGCCAGCCACCACAGCAGCACCAGACCGATAAACACCGTTAGCCCGCGGCCCCATTTAGCCAGACGACTGTCCTGTTGATGGCTCATTCTGCGGCCCTCACCAGCTGTTGCAGCAGCTCGGCCTGACTCTTCAGCAGGTCGGCATCATCCGGCGCGCGCGGCGGCAGGCCACCGATATGATGGCTGTCATCAATACCTGCCGGATGCGGAGACAGCACCAGCAGCCGGTGGCTGAGGCGGCAGGCCTCCATCGGATCGTGGGTGATCAACAGCACGGTATGGTCGGCCAGCAGCTCGGCCGCCAGGGTCTGGATGGTGGCGCGGGTGATGGCATCCAGCGCCGAGAAAGGCTCATCCATCAACACGATCGGCTGGCGCTCGTACAGCGTACGGGCGATCGCCGCGCGCTGCCGCATCCCGCCGGAGAGCGCGGCAGGGCGGTCGTCGCTATGGCCGCTCAGCCCGACCTGTTCCAGCAGATGCTCCGCCCAGGCGAGGTCGGCTTTTTCCCCGCGCAGGCGAGGGCCGAGAGTGATGTTTTCCCGTACCGTCAGCCACGGATAGAGCAGATCCCGCTGGCCCATATAGGCAATGCGCCCCGGAACCGGCAGGCCGTCGCTGGCGGTGACCGAGCCTGACGTGGCCTTAGCTAGCCCGGCGATAATCTTCAGCAGGCTGGTTTTCCCCGCGCCGCTGGCGCCAAGCATGGCGACGAAGGTGCCGCCCTCAATGCGGAAGTTCAGCCGCTCAAAGATAACCCGGTCGCCGAAGCGCAGGGTCAAATCGCGGATGTCGATGCCGGGGCGGGAAATCACGCCGTTCACCACGCGTTAACCGGGTTTTCGACGGCGTTCAGCCCCATCTGCCAGAAGGCACCTTCCAGGCGGGTGGCGGTCGTGAAGATTTCACTCAGCCGATCGAAACGGGCGTCGGCACCGCGCTGCTGGCCCACGCGGTCGAGCAGCTCAATCGCCGCTTTCACGCCGTCCAGATAGCCCTGGTCGCTGTAGTTCTGCATCCACGAAGCGTAAGGATTACCCTCCATCACCGTGGCCGGATCGGCCAGCAGGCGCAGGCCGACTTCCGCATAGCCCGCCACGCAGGGCAGCAGGGCGGCCAGCAGTTCCAGCGCATCGCCCGAGTGGCCGATATCCAGTACGTAGCGGGTGTAGTTGATGGTTTCAGTGGCTTCCGGCTCGTGTTCCATCTGCGTTTCGTTCAGGCCCCATCCAGCGCAGTAGCTGACGTGCAGCGGCAGTTCGGCCACGATGTTATTCAGCGAACCGGCGGCGGCGCGGATGTCCGGCAGGGTGTGGAATTTGGTGACCAGCAGGGCGTAGGCGCGGGCGAAGTGGACGAGGAAAAGATAGTCCTGGGTCAGGTAGCGGCGGAAGGCAATTTCCGGCAGCGTACCGGCACCGAGCTGTTGCAGGAACGGGTGGGCGACGTAGTGTTCCCAGTGCGGTCCGGCATTTTGACGGAGGCGACCAAACAGACCGAATTCGAACATTGAAGCAGGCATAAGATCTCCAAAATCGTGGTGGAGATCCGGGGTGCGGCGGCGGTGTGAAGAGGCAAATACCGATCTGTGTTTGCCAACCCGTCCCTTCGCTGGCATGACCCAGATCAGGTTCAAAGGGTTCGGCATTGCTGCCATCTCAGCCCGTTACAGGACACCCCTCGGAGGCGGTTGTTATACGATATTTATTTTTTGATTACAATCGATTCGTCGGGGGCGCACTGGTGGTGATTGGCTGGTTTATCGAAGCTCGGTGTTCCGTTTGACTGGTGCCTTACGGTAGCCCAACGTTCCGTTTGACCGGATGCTTTACGGAATCTCAGTGTGTCAGCCGACTGGTTGCTCCCCCGTCCGGGCGGTCCTCGCGCCGCTGCGCGGTGCCTTCACTGCGTTCGTCAGCCTGTCGGACCGCCAGAGACGGGCCGTCCGTGGCCCTGCTCTGACTTTCCCCCGCGTCCGTGCGGGTGAATCCTGGCTTCCTCGCTTCGTTCAGCGCTGCGGATTGCCCGCTCGGGGGAACAGCCAGTCTGCTTTTGACTCAGGAGTTGTTTGTAAAGGAAACATGGCTTCGTGCTTTGTATGGTACATGTCTACTGATGTGGGCCTTACAGAAGCTCAGCGTTCCATTTGACCGGATGCTTTACGGAATCTCAGTGTTTCAGCCGACTGGTTGCTCCCCCGTTCGGGCGGTCCTCGCGCCGCTGCGCGGTGCCTTCACTGCGGTCGTTAGCCTGTCGGACCGCCAGAGACGGGCCGTCCGTGGCCCGGCTCTGACTTTCCCCCGCGTCCATGCGGGTGAATCCTGGCTTCC
>NZ_JACVTX010000046.1:0-18351 GCF_016624745.1 Erwinia sp. S43
TTAATCACCAGGACAGTGGTGATGGCAAGGTCAGAATAGCGCTGAGGCCTTCCCCGTGGTGAAGGCGTTGCTGATTCATACCAGGCCTGAATAACGTCATCATCCAGCCAGAAAGTCATGGAGCCACGGTTGATAAGGGCTTTGTTGTAGGTGGGCCAGTTTGTCATTCTGAACTTTTGCTTTGCCACGGAACGGTCTGTGTTGTCGGGAGGATGCGTGATCTGATCCCTCAACTCAGCAAAATTTCGATTTATTCAACAAAGCCAATCGCAGGTCACAGTCCGTGCGATGTCGTTCAGGCTGAGTGCCCCGATGATATTCATCCGTGTAAGGCTGCCGGTAGTTTTAACCAGTTTGCGCTCACCCCGGTGTATCCAGCCACAACTAAGTTTCGTTGACTGAGTGGGAAGCTTCGCATCCATAAACAGGATGGGTTCTTTATCACCCGCAGTGCGCTTGAGAGCCTCATATTCAGCAATGAACTGCTGCTGTTTTTCTTCGCTGAGTTTATGCGGGACGCCAGTCGGCTTTTTCCATGAAAAACCATTCCGGTGGAGCCACTTGTCCATACCGGGAATGGAGTAAGCCCCCCGAAACGAGTCCTCACAAGGGCAACGATACTGGCTGTGCTCACGTGGACATCAGCGCTGAGCAAACAAATCAGTTCTGCCGAGTGCGCAGAACTGATTTGCTCCTTTGAGTCACTGTTTCCACATGTCAGTTTGTCTTTATCAAGATATACGCGATATGGCGCAGAACAGTGGTCTCATGGATAAGCTGAGATTGCGCAATAATGGCGTTGACCAGCCATGAGCAGAAAGAAGCACGCTGCGAATTCTGTCGCAGACACGACGGTCACGACTTAGGCGGTGCTGAGCCTCAAGGGCTGCAATCTGTTCAGGCGTGAGTCTGATGTTCATTGTTTGAACATCATCCCCTGACAGCATGAAATCAAGCATTTTCAATGATCACGGGTATATTATAATGCGGCCCTACAAAAACACCGATCTTCCGCAACTTAGGTAATGCTACCAACTTACTGATTTAGTGTATGATGGTAATTTTCAGGTGCTCCCGTGGCTTCCATTTCCATCAATTGTCCCTCCTGCTCCGCTACAGAAGGTGTCGTCCGTAACGGTAAAAGCACTGCCAGCCATCAGCGATATCTCTGCTCTCTCTGTCGTAAAACATGGCAACTCCAGTTCACTTACACAGCCTCTCAGCCCGGTACACATCAGAAAATTATTGATATGGCTATGAATGGCGTCGGATGCAGGGCGACTGCACGCGTTATGGGCGTCGGGCTCAACACGGTTTTACGGCACTTAAAAAACTCAGACCGCAGTCGGTAACCTCCCGCATACAACCGGGCAGTGATGTCATCGTCTGTGCTGAAATGGACGAACAGTGGGATACGTCAGGGCTAAGTCGCGGCAGCGCTGGCTTTTTTACGCGTATGACAGAATACGCAGAACGGTGGTGGCACACGTCTTTGGCGAACGCACTATGGCGACGCTGGAGCGTCTTCTGAGCCTGCTGTCGGCCTTTGATGTAGTGGTATGGATGACAGATGGCTGGCCGCTGTATGAATCACGGCTAAAGGGAAAGCTGCACGTCATCAGCAAGCGTTACACGCAGCGAATAGAGCGGCATAACCTGAACCTGAGGCAGCATCTGGCCCGGCTGGGCAGGAAATCGCTGTCGTTCTCAAAATCGGTGGAACTGCATGACAAAGTTATCGGATATTACCTGACGATAAATCACTATCAGTAAATTGAAGTTATTACCAAAATCCGTGCTGAAATCATTTGCTACCTATCGGTAGGTAGCTTACTATCTCGGTCCCTTTTAGCTGATAAAAATTCATCATGAAAAATTCATTTTTACGTCTGTCCGTATCGCTGGCGATTATCACCGTACTCGGACCATCCGCTATCGACATGTACCTGGCTTCCCTGCCTGACATGGCCAAAGAGCTCAACGCCTCGCCAACGCAGATCCAGCTGACGCTGACCGTATTTCTGCTGGCAATGGGGCTGGGACAGCTCGTCTGCGGCCCGATCATCGACGCACTGGGCCGGCGTGTCCCTCTGCTGACGGCTATTCTGGTGTTCACCGTTTGTTCAGTCTGGGCTTCCTGGTCTGATACCATCAACATGCTGCTGTACGCGCGCTTCCTGCAGGGCATGGCGGCATCAATGACGCTCGTCGTGGCCATCAGCATGGTGCGGGATCTCTCATCGGGCACGCAGGCGGCGAAGCTGTTCGCTCTGCTGATGACCATTGAGGGACTTGCTCCGGTGCTGGCACCGGCAATCGGCGGTTTTGTGGATGCCTTCGCGGGCTGGCAGGCCGTTATGCTGGTACTGGCGCTGATGGGACTGTTTGCGTTTATCAATACCTGGTTCAACCTGCCGGAAAGTCTGCCGGCAGAGAAGCGCCAGCCGCTTCGCCCGGCGGCGATCTTGAAAACCTACGGCCGCCTGCTCACCGATCGCGACTATATGCTTCCGGCACTGTCGCTTTCTGCCGCGTTTTTCTTCCTTTTTGTCTACATCGGCGGAGCTTCCATCATTTACCAGACGTCTTACGGCTTAACGCCTGACACGTTCGGCCTGGTATTTGGCGGAACGGGCATTGCCGTTCTGCTTGGCGCCGTCACCGCCGGTCGTTGGGTCAACACTCAGTCCGTCCCCAAAGTGGCCCTCCGTGGTGTGCTGGCAATGGCGGCAGGTGCGGTGGTCGCGGGGCTTTCCGGAACGAGCGGTCTTGGCCTTCCCGGCGTGGTTGCCGGCATGTTTATTGCCATGTTTGGCCTGGGTATTGCTGAAGCCACGCTGATGTCAATGACGATGTCCACGCAGAAAACCGCGCTCGGTTCAGCAGCTGCAGTGCTGGGCGCACTCCAGCTGGGCCTGTCAGCCGCCGCCACGCCGGTTGCCGGATGGCTTTCTGCGCACGGCAGTTCACACTGGCTGGCGTTCCTGGTGTTCTGTGGTGCCGTCGTCGTTCTTCTGACCCTGCTGAGCATCCGGTGGGCGAAAGATGATATAGAATACACGTCAGCGCACTGACAGAGACAAGGTTCGGTTTAATGACTATTTCTTCCTCAGCACAAAAGATCGTGGACGCCGCTGTCCTCCATTTTGCTGAAAAGGGGTTTGATGCGGGCTCCCTGAACACCATCGCCGAAGGCGTCGGCATCAGGAAAGCGACGATATATTCTCATTTTAAAAATAAGGAAGAGCTGTTTCTTCAGGCTTTCACTGAAGCGGTGGAAAAAGAAGGTGCGTTCGTTGACGAGTGTTTTAGCCGCGATGAATGTTCCGGTGAAACCTACCTGACGAACGTAAGCGGCCGGTATCAGGATTCTGCGCGCCTGCGCTTCCTGCTGCGCACGGCTTTCATTCCGCCGGAAGAGCTGCGCGGCACCGTTCAGGAGGGATACGGAGAATTCCTGAATAAGGTAAGAGCACACTTTGTTTCCGGTTTGTCGCCGGAAGTTAGTCTGCGTGAAACGCTGTGGGCGAATGCCTATCTGGGGATAGTTGACAGCGTGCACGTGGAACTTCTGTACGCCTCGGCGACTGCAGCAGAGGCAAGACGTGAGGCACTCTGGTTTATCTTTCACGCGTCCCTAAACAGGACTGAGCGCGGTTAAATGCTCCTGCGGACCTCAAGGTTGCCTTTCATGGCAACCTTTCTTATTTTGTGCACATAGCTACGTACTTAGGTGGTTGTATTTTGAACCATGCAGTCACCGCGTTAACGAACGGAAAAGCAGGGACGTTTTCGGTTCCGGAGGCAGAAGAAGATCGGGGCCGGATGTGCGTCATGTTTGTACGCGGAATTTATACCGGTGAATGCAGCGAATTTTTTGACCATATAAATCCATTTTATGCGGTGCCATCTTCCATGTTAATTTACTGAAAATAAATATCTATTAGCCTTTCATGTACCCCTCTCTTACCATACCAATGTATGCTATGAGTTGAGTTCGCATACTTTCATCTTCTTCTTCACCTACCGTGGCATCCAGATTGCGGAAGATCTTGCCCGCTTCAACAACGCCCATTCGGTTCACAATCTCAGACAGAAACATAACCATCATTTTGTCACGACACTTCTGATCAATATCAGCATTTACATCCATAATTACCTCATCTCAGCTCACAAAAAAATGGCCGCATAGTGTAACAGAATTGTCAGAACTGATGCCGAACCCGGCCTGTTTCCCATAACCCGGCGGTTCCGGGGTGCGGAACGGCAGGAGGGGAAACTAGCAAAAAGGTACTGAAGAGGATTTCAGTACCTGGTTAATGACGGATCTCCTTGGCGTCTCGGAGGCGTCATCTCGTCCCGGACGATTCACGAAAAAAGGACACACCTCACCCTGCCGGGATCACGCCGGGGCACCTGCCTGCACAAAAAGGAGTTGGCCCCGGATCCCGAGGCATCGTCCGGCGCCCCTCTCCGGATTCAGGCGAACGAGAGATAGTGCTTGACGAAGCCGTCGCTGAGCACTTCCCAGACGGTGGACGTGCCCTTGGTGACGAACCACGAATCGCCCGCCTTGAACAGCGTGGTCTGGCCGGTGGACTCGTCGGCGATGCGGACTTCGCCCTGCACCAGCGTGGCCTGCTCGCTGAACGGGTAGACCAGGCGGAACTTGCCCTTGGAGGTGCCGAAGTAGGCAGCTCCGATCGGGGCGTTCGGCGTGCCGTGGGTGAACTTGCCGAAGGCCTGGACGTCGCCGCCTTCGAGGATTTCCGCCCCGATGTCCTTGAGGCTGCCCCAGGAGTCGAGTTCCGAGAGTGTGGTGCCTTGCTTGATGATGGTAAGACTCATGATGGTGTCCTCGCTTTTTGCAATGAAGGATGGCTGGGACTTAACGGCGCCCATGCCAATAGCCGGTGGTCTGGTGCAGCGCCTTGCCGAGGCTGACCAGCAGCGCGCGGTAGTGGTCCTTGCCGGGGATGCCCGTGCGCGGGATGGAGCTGATCAGTCGGTAGCGATCCGACCCGCCGAGAATGCCCTCAGCCAAGATCTTGCAGATGATCTGGCTGGGCGTGACGCCAAAGCCCGAGTAGCCCTGGACATAGAATACGTTCGGTTTGTCCTGCAACGTGCCGACCTGTGGAAACAGGTTGACCGAGGAGGCCATCGATCCGCCCCAGGCCAGGTCGATCCTGACGTCCTTGAGGTAGGGGAAGATCTCCAGCAGCAGGCGCTTGTTCCACGCCTTGAGGTCTTCCGGAATGCGTTCAATCAGTTGCGTGGCCGAGCCGAACATCAGCCGGTTCTCGTTGGTGATGCGGTAGTAGTTGATGACCGGGCTGATGTCGCTATAGGCACCGCGGATCGGGCTGATGCGCTTGATCAACTCATCGCTCAGCGGCTCGGTCACCGAGTTGAAGGCATAGACGTTGATCGTGCTGCGGTGCAGTTCGGGCTCGATGTGGTTGTTGAAGCCATCGACGGCCCAGACCAACTTCTGCGCCTTCACGCTGCCCTTGGCGGTTCTGACCACGACCTGATTGCCGTAGCTCACCTCCAGTGCCGGGCTGTATTCGAAGATGCGCGCCCCGTAGACTTCGGTGACGGCCTTGGCTTCGCCCAGCAGCAGATTGAGCGAATGCACCTGGCCACCGCCCATGTGCAACAAGCCGGCCTTGTATACGTTGGTGCCGATGATCTGCTGGACTTCGGAGCCTTCGAGATAGCGGATCTCGTAGGGAGAGCCGAGCGACTTGAACGCCTTCTCCCATCCTCGCAGCGTCTTGGCCTGGCGACCGTTGTAGGCCATGTAGCCATAGCCGCCGCGGAAATCGGCATCGATGTTGTACTTGGCGATACGCTCGCGCATGATCTGCGGACCCACGTCGCTCAGCGCGAAGATGGCCTTGACTCCTTCCACTCCGACGTCCTTCCTGATCGCGTCGAGATCGTGGCCGATGCCGGCCATTACCTGACCGCCGTTGCGGCTGGTGCCGCCGAAGCCCAGGTACTTGGCCTCCAGCACCACCACGTTGGTCACGCCGTGCTCGGCCAGTTCCAGCGCCGTGTGGATGCCTGAGAAGCCGCCGCCGATGATGACCACATCGGCTTCGATATCACCTTCCAGGGACGGGAAGCTCAAGTCGTATTTCTTGGTCGCCGTGTAGTAGGTCGGCGTTTCGTCCACATGCATTGTCTGTCCTTCTTGCCTGTTTTCTCGAACAAAATGACTGTTGACCTGATTAACTCACGGCCGCAACTCTACTGTCTTTTATAAGAGTGACGGCCGACTTTTGAATTTGTGCCATCGCAAAGATTCTTTCGATTGCACTCTGGCGTAAACGCGCAACGATGTACCGCTTAGTTGATCGCCAGCGACCTCATCTCTGAAGCACATGAGGCGGACATAGGCAACTCATGACGCTATTGCACCGGTATGGAAACCGTCGCGCCGGAACGGATACTCCGATTGCGCGCCACGAATGCTTCCACTGCGTAAATCGCCATCGGGACGGGTGGCCAGCACCTGGTGCAGGGACACCCAACCATGCTCGAAGGCGGCGGCGCATCCCGCCAGGTAAAGCCGATGTAGTGGTCTAATAGATTCGGACACTCTCAGAGGTTATAAAGTTAATAACCAGAGAGGTGACACGATGAGTGGAAGAACGTTTACCCCCGAGTTCAAGCGTGAATGTGCTGAACTCGTTGCTGTAGTGCTGGATCTGTACGCGCGTAAAGTGGTTGGCTGGGCGTTCTCAATGACGGCGGACAGTCAGCTGACACAGCATGCTCTGACAGTCGCCTGGCACAACCGTGGTCGTCCATCAGGTATCCTGTTCCACTCCGATCAGGGTACGCAGTACAGCAGTCACTCTTACCGTGCGACGTGTGCAAGGTATGGAATGACAGCCAGCATGAGCCGGAAAGGCAACTGCTGGGATAACGCAGTAACAGAAAGGCTGTTCCGAAGTCTGAAAACGGAATGGCTCCCCCACAAAGGTTACTGTAGTACAGAAGAAGCGAAGAGAGATGTATCGTTATATCTGAGTGGTTATTACAACAGGATACGACCACACAAGTACAACAGCGGGCTGTCGCCCGCAGAAAAAGAAAGACAAATGCAAAAAGAACCTCTGCCTGTGTCCTAAATGACTGGACCACTACAGTTTCCCTTTTAAAGAGACGCCCCCGCCCCCGGGGGGAAGTAACGGCTGGAGGTCGTGTTGTGATCGCGACCCGTGGCGTGACCTGCGATAGGCACTCGGGGTGACGCCATACGCCTTCTTGAAGGCCTGACTGAAATGCGCCGAATCGAAGAAGCCCCAGAGATAGGCCACGTCAGTGATGCTTGTGTTGGCAAACGCCGGATCTTTCAGACTGTGCAGGGCGCGTGACATGCGAGCCTGCTGGATGTAGCGGGCCGGCGAGGTGCCTGTGTTCTTGAACAGGCGGTGCACCTGCCTGCGCGAAATGCCCAGGTGGCTGGCGAGCGTATCCGGGCCAAGGTGGAGGTCGTGCAGATGGGCGGCGATGAATGTCTGCGCGCGCAGCCAGCGCCCGGCGGATGCCATTTCCTGCCCGGAAGCCACCGGCGAGCGTTGCCAGGCAGCGCTCAGGAGGGTCAGTAGCACTTCGGCGAGGGGGGAGTCATGGGGTTCTAACTCACGGAACTCTTCCAGATACTCCTGGCAAGTATGCCTCACCAGATCTCTAAGTATCCGCCCGCTCAGCGTGCGGTTGTCGATCTTGCGGAACAGCGATCCCTCATGGTGGAGTCGCTGCCGCAAGGCGGCTTCTGGAATATATACTGAGGCATGAGTTATCACACCGCTGGTGGTGATCTCGCAAGCGCAAGTGGTTTCCAGCAGTGCCAGGTCACCCTGCGTCATCGCAATGGTGGCATCGTGCTGGCGGATCAGACTCTCGCCCTGCACCTGGGAGATCAAGTAGCACAATGGTGTCGAGGCCTTTAGCCGGGGCAGTGGCTCGCCGGTGAGCCGTGCCGCGTTGGTGCGTATCAGGCTGAAGCCGACACCGCCCAGTTCGCGGTAGACGATATCGCCGATGAACAGGCCGGGGGCATTGGCCGGCACCGCGTTAAATGCGCCGCAGATCTGCTGCAGCGAGGAGTTCCAGGTGGCGATGTCGGAAGTCTGGCAGTTGCGCGGGATCATGGTCATTGCATCCTTCTGTCTGGTCGATGACCAGGTGATGGGGTTAGGCCACCGGCCAGCCGCAGTAGGTCTTCGCAGTTGGTCAGGGCGTCGGCAGTCATGTGCAGCGGCGTATGGGTCCCGGCATCGGCGGAGTCTGCCAACCGCAGCAGTACAGCGGCGACCCGCCGTGGCTGCGTCGCGAACGAGCGCAGGGCACGCAGCGCCCGGCGCGCCGTCTCGTCGCCGGTCAGGGCCTGGCCCTTGAGCAGGACGATGGCGTGGCCCAGGTTCAGGGCAGCCAGCAGGCTGCGCGGGATCTGCTCGCCGAACTGGCCGGCGCGGCCCAGATGCACCATCAGGCGCAGGATCTGCCGGTGCACGCGGGGCTGCCACACGCTTGCCGGCGCGGCGTCGAGCAGGCGTTCGAGATCGCGGCGGATGTTCTGCGCGGCGGCGGCGGCGCGCTTGTGCGGCAGTCGCGGCAGCAGCAGGTAGCCGCTGCTGACGATCGCGGTGCCCAGCAGCATGGTCGCGGATTCGACCCAGACGACTTCGGCCGGAGCGGCCGGGCGGCCGGCCTGGCTGGCCAGCATGAAGCACATGTTGGCGTCGATGGCCGCCAGCGCAGTGCGCAGATACGTCCGGGCAAAGGCTCCGACCAGGATGAATGGCAGCACGCTCAGTACCAGCAACGCAGGCGTGGCCGCCAGCGGCTGCAGCCCGAGCCGGTAGACGATCGATGCCAGTACGCCGGCGCAGACCCCGGCGAACAGGACCGGCGCGATCTGCTGCGGCAATGGCAGCGAACCCAGCACGATCGAGAAGATGCACAGCGCCATCGCCATCGGTACGATCAGCGGCGTGGCCAGCACATGCACAAGGTTGACGGCCAGCAATGCCACCACGCCGGTGGTCAGTGCGGTCTGCCAGGCCAGCGCCCAATCCCGCGGTGCATCCAGCGGTGCCGGCTCGCCGCCTTGCGCGGCCGCGTCGCCCTGGCGCGAAAACAGTTCCCGCTCAGCCTGGGTGATTCGCTCGATGGCATGGCTCAGGCGCAAGGCGGCCGGATGCGCGTGCGGTGCCGTGGCCTCCCGCTCAGGGGATTCTGCGGGTTCGGAAAAACAACCAGCCGCGCCGGTCGGCGTGGACGCCGAGGCGGCCGCCAGTTCCGCCGTTAGCGCCTCCGGCACCCGGAACCCGCGACGCACTTGCGCAGCCAGCGCATAGGCGGCCGCCATCGCTTCCAGGGTCGCCACCACCAGCGCATCGACATGGCGCTGGCGCTGGCGGCCATCTCGCGAACTGGCCACGACCAGCGCAGAGCGTGCTTCCAGTTCACCGAACTCGATAAGAATGCGCCGCTCGATGTCGGTGCGGTCGGAGGCATGGGCGACGACACGGCCGGCCAGTTCCAGGGCATTGCCGGCGAGCTGGCGCACGCTGCGGTAGAACTGTTCACGGGCCGAGGGCGGAGTCCAGAACGCCATCACCAACGTGGTGACCACGACCCCGATCAGCGTGCACTCGACCCGCTCGACCGCCAGGTGCATGGATGCACTCGGATCTAGTGCCGAAGGCACCACCACCACGGCCGTCGTGATCGCCGCCATCATGCTGCCGTAGGCGCTGACGCCCGGCTGCAGATGCGAGGCGCCCGCGCACAGGCCGATCGCCAGTGCCGCCAGCAGCAACGGCACCGGCTCCGGCACCGGCAGATGCAGCACACCAAAGCCCAGCGACGCACCGCACAGCGTGCCGGCGATGCGGTAGGCGGCCCGGCCCAGCAGCACCCCGCGCGTGGCCTGGGTGACCACCCACACCGGCATTGCGGCCCAGTAGGCGTTCTCCACATACAGCGATGCGGCGATCGCGAACGACAACCCTGCGGCCGTCGCCAGCCGCAGGGTCTGGTCGATCCGTGAGCGGTCGCGCTGCTGCCAGAGCCGTCCCCTGGTGGTCATCGCTCAGTGCCGGATGATGATGGACTTGAGTTCGGTGTAGTCCTCGATGAACGCCGAGCCGAACTCGCGGCCGATGCCCGACTCCTTGACGCCGCCGAACGGCACCGCCGGGTCGAGCAGCGTGTGCATGTTGACCCACACCGTGCCGGCCTCGATGCGCGGCACGAAGTTCAGCGCCTTGGCAAGGTCGTTGGTCCACAGGCTGGCAGTCAGCCCGTAGGGCGTGTCATTGAATAGGCTGAGCAGTTCCTCCTCGTCGTCGTAGGCCAGAAAGGTGCCGATCGGCCCGAAGGTTTCCTCGTTGAGCAGGCGGGCCTGCGCGTTGTTCACGCGGATCGCAGTCGGAGTGACGAAGTAGCCGGGGCGCTCCAGCGCCTGGCCGCCGTAGACGATGGTGTTGCCCTCACTGCGCGCCTGGGCGAAGAACTGATTGATCTTGTCGAAATGCGCCTTGTTGGACAGCGGGCCGAACTGGGTGTCCTCATCCAGCGGATCGCCGATGCGCAGATCGGCCAGCGCCTTGGACAGCTTCTCCAGCGTCTCGTCGATGCGCGAACGGTGCAGGAAGAAGCGCTCGCCGGCCGCGCACACTTGGCCCTGGTGGATGAAGCCCGCTTCCAGGATGCCGGCCACGGCCTTGTCCGCATCCACGTCCTTCAGGAAGCCCACCGAGTTCTTGCCGCCCAACTCCAGCGTGGCGCGGGTCAGCTTGGCTTCCAGCGCGCTGCGGCCCACAGCGATACCGGTCGGCACCGAGCCGGTGAAGCTGACCTTGGCTGTGCCGTCGTGGGCGATCAGTTGCCGCCCGGCGTTGCCGCCGCCGCTAACCACGTTGAGCACGCCCGGCGGCACGCCCGCCTCGGTCGCCAGTTCGGCGATGCGCAGCAGCGTCAATGGCGTGAACTGGCTGGGCTTGATGATGCTGGTGCAGCCGGTGGCCAGGGCAGAACCGAACTTCCACGCCGCGATAAGGATCGAGAAGTTCCACGGCACGATGCCGACCACAATGCCGACCGGCTCGCGCCGGGTGAAGGCGCTGTAGCGTTCGCCGTTGAACGAGGGCAGCGACGGGCTGATCGTCTCGCCGTTGATGCGCGTGGCTGCGCCGGCATAGTAGCGCAGGAAGCCGACCGCCTGGTCGACCTCGAAGGCACGCGAGATCTGGATCGTCTTGCCGGACTGGCTGGTCTCAATCTGCGCCAGTTCCTCGCGGTGCTTGAGCAGCAGATCGGCCAGGCGCAGCAGCACGTTGCCGCGCTCGGCCGGTGGGGTGCGCGCCCAGTCGCCGTGGAAGGCCTTGAGGCTGGAAGCAACCGCGGCATCGACGTCGGCGTCGGTGGCATCGGCGATGCTGGCGATCGGCGTGCCGGTGGCCGGGTTGACCACCACGATGCGCTGGCCCGCGCCGGCGACGGCAGCGCCGTCGATGTAGTGGCCGTGCTGGCGTGCCAGGAAAGCCTGAACCTGGGGCAGTAATGAAATCGTAGCCATGACAAGATTCCTTTTCAAATAGGGGCTGAAATCACTGGTGTGACAAGCTGGTGGACAACTCCACCCTGGATGGATCGAGATTGCGTTGAAGCGCGTTCAACGCCTTCAAAGTGGTCTTGGCCTCTGCATCAGAGACATCGCGAAAAAGCGTTTCACGGACGACCTGCAACGCCAGGCGCATAGACTGGTGCAGGCGTTTTCCCTCCCGCGTCAGCCGCACGACGTTGGCGCGCCGGTCCGAACGGTCGGCCTCGCGCTCGACCAAGCCGCACTCGACCAGTTGGTCCAGCGTGCGCACCAGCGTCGGACCTTCGATGTTGAGGATTTCGGTAAGGCGCCCTTGCCGGACATCCTCGCCTAAGCGCGCGAGGTAGCGCATGGGCAGTGCCGCCGTCTCCGTCAGGCCATAGGGCTTGAGGGCTTTATCCAGTTCCTGGCGATACAGGCGCGCCAGCAGGACCAGCTGCATCCCGACTTCTTCCAGCAATGCTTCACGATTCATATGATAGCCTTCCTATTAAATAGCCACCCTAACATATTGTGAAAAAATAACCTATGCAACTCAGGTCAGATAAAAGCGTTCGATAAAGGCGGTTGTTGCTGAGCTAAGGCACCAGCGAAGGGGCAAGACTAACCACCGTAGTTAGGGCAATGGGCCATGCCTAGTTCCCTGGAGGAGAGCTGGGCATGTGGGTCAATGCCCGGTCAGTCCGTGGCCGTCATGGGGATTGTGCCTGGCGCTGTAGTGGGTCAGCACCAGGACGACCACACCAATGAACGTGAGGAATACCAGTCAGCTCAATGCCCTCCGCTCGGACAGCACGCCCGCTCGCGGTGTGGCGGCCGAGGAGATCACCAGTTGCAGCCCGCCCAGCAGCGCCGCCGTGGATCCGAGTGAGCACTGCTGCGAAGCCATGGCCATCGACATCAGCGTGGCCTCGGCGATGCCCAGTCCCGCGAGCACCCCAGGCTCAGAAGACGCTCCAGCGTAGCCATGGTGCGTTCACCAAAGACGTGGGCCACCACCGTTCTGCGTATCCTGTCATACGCATAAAACAACCAGCGCTGGCGGGATTTGGCCCCGACGTAGCCCCACTGTTCGTCCATTTCCGCGCAGACAATGACGTCACTGTCCGGTTGTATGCGCGAGGTTACTGACTGCGGCGTGAGTTTTTTAAATGGCGCAAAATGGTGTTGAGACCTACGCCCATTATACGTGCGGTGGCACGGCAACCAACGCCGTTCATGGCCATATCAATGATTTCCTGGTGTGTACCGGGCTGAGAAGCGGCATAAGTGAACTGAAGCTGCCATGTTTTACGACAGTGAGAGCAGAGATAACGTTGATGCCCGGCAGTACTTTTGCCGTTACGCACCACGCCTTCAATAGCTGAACAGGAAGGACAGCTGATGGAAATGGAAGCCACTGGAGCACCTCAAAAACACCATCATACACTAAATCAGTAAGTTGGAAGCATTACCGCACTTTCCCACCTCTGATACCTCAGCGTTAATGCAATTATGGACGAATGTGCCCTGCACAATCTTTTGCTGAAGAACGCAGACCGGCTTCCCCGCTTTAAAGTAACAACGACACCAAGCCATAACCTGTTATCTTGTTATCTTTTCATCTTTTCATCTTTTCATCTTTTCATCTTTTCATCTTTTCATCTTGTTATCTTGTTATCTTGTTATCTTATTATCTTTTTGTTTTAATTACATTTTAAATCATATAGTTAACAATTTAACTGCCTAACAACTTAACAATTAAGTTGTACTCTGAAAGCAGGAATGACAAAATAAAGTTGTTAACTTAACAACTTAATATGAGGCTATGATGATTATTGTCCTGGGCAGTCAAAAGGGTGGCGTTGGTAAGAGCACACTGGCAGTATCAATAGCCGCATATTTAATGTCACTCGATAAACGGGTACTGATTGTCGATGCTGATGATCAAAAGTCAGTGTTAACCTGGTACAACAACCGTCCTGAAACTCTCCCGCATATCCCGGTCACCGGAGCCACAGGTAACATCAAGGCAATGCTTAAAGAGCACGAAAAATCTTATGATTTCGTGATTGCCGACTGTGCAGGTCGCGATAGCGCTGAGATGCGCAGTGGGTTGATGGCTGCAGATGTATTCATTTCTCCGTTACGTCCATCGCAGATGGATTTAGACGTTGTCCCGCATACCTGTTCAGTGTTTACAGCAGCAAAAGACTTTAACGAGAAGGTCAGAGGGTTTCTGGTGCTGAATATGACCCCGACGAACATGTTCGTGAACGAAGCAAACCAGGCTGCCGATGTCCTTAAGGACTTTCCTGAAATGCAGCTGGCCAGCTCACGGGTTTGTGATCGTAAAGCACACAGGGATGCTTGGGCCGAATCTATGACAATCTTTGAAACACAGAATGATAAAGCCCAACAAGAAGTTGAGGCGCTGGTTAAAGAGGTGATCCTGTGAGAAACCGCGTAAACACACTACCACGTGACGAGGCAGCATTTATCAACGGAGGTTCAGCCGGTATTGATACAGCCAGTACACATAAAGAAAAAAACAAGGTTGTAACAAAGGCAAAGCCCGTCAGCATATCTTTCTTTGACGAAAATCTGAGAGACATAGATGATTTAATTCGTGAGGAAATGGTATCAGGCTCTACAAGAGTTAACCGTTCAGATGTAGTCAGGGCGGGCTTAGAGGCGTTAAAAAAACTTTCTAAATCAGAGATATCCTTCCTGATAGCAGAAGCGAAGCAAAAGTAGCACACCTGCATTGCTAATTTAACAACTTATTAAGTTAATAACTTGTTATTTATCCAGTTTCAGAAGTATTTACTATACATTATCAACTGCCGTACGGCTTTGTTGAATAAATCGAACTTTTGCTGAGTTGGAGGATCAGATCACGCATAATCCTGATAATGCAGGCAGTTCCGTGGCAAAGCAGAAGTTCAAAATCACCAACTGGTGCAACTACAACAAGGCCCTGATTAATCGTGGTTCCCTCACTTTCTGGCTGGATGATGAGGCGATTCAGGCCTGGTATGAGTCAGCAACGCCTGCATCACGCGGACGGCCTCAGCGCTATTCAGACCTTGCCGTCACCACCGTTCTGGTCATTAAACGCGTATTCCGGCTGACCCTGCGAGCCGCACAGGGCTTTATTGATTCCATTTTTTCCCTGATGGGTGTCCCACTGCGCTGCCCGGACTACAGCAGCGTCAGCAAACGGGCAAAGTCGGTGAATGTCAGTTTTAAAGCGCCCACCCGGGGTGAAATAGTCCATCTGGTGATTGATTCCACAGGGCTGAAGGTCGTTGGCGAAGGTGAGTGGAAAGTCAAAAAACACGGCAAAGAACGCCGCCGTATCTGGCGTAAACTGCATCTGGCTGTTGATGCCAGTACACATGAAGTCATCTGCGCGGACCTGTCACTGAACAACGTCACGGACGCTGAAGCTTTCCCGGCGCTTATCCGGCAAACCCACCGAAAAATCAGGTCAGCGGCGGCGGACGGCGCTTACGATACGAGACGATGTCATGACGAACTGCGTCGCAAGAAAATCAGTGCGCTCATCCCTCCCCGAAAGGGAGCGGGCTACTGGCCGGGTGAGTATGCAGCCCGCAATCGTGCTGTTGCCAATCAACGGCTGAGCGGGAGCAATGCCCGGTGGAAATGGACAACGGATTACAACCGTCGGTCAATAGCAGAAACGGCGATGTACAGGGTAAAGCAGTTGTTCGGTGGTTCGCTGACGCTGCGTGACTACGATGCGCAGGTTGCAGAGGCTATGGCCATGGTGCGTGCGCTGAATAAAATGACGAAGGGAGGCATGCCAGAAAGCGTACGTATAATCTGATAACTGCAACCGACTACGAAGATGCCTGCCCCAAATCTGATTTATTCAACAAAGCCCCGATTAGATACAAAAAAAACAAAGGAGAATGAGATGGATATTTGGGGAATTATGGAAAAAGAATTGATTCAGTACAGAGATCTAACTTCCTCTCTGCGCATTCATACTATGTATTATGAAGACAGGTGTCATTCACTGATATCACAGATAAAAGCATCAAGTTTTGATGAAAGTCAAGAACTCTTTGATGAGCTATTTGCCATACAATCATACATGTCAACTGCATTATACAAATACAGCTTTCAATTAAGTGATAAGTTGCAAAGCTTTGTTTATTGTTTCGAGCGTCAAAGTGATTTTATGCGGAAAAAGTGGTATGAAGATTTTAAAAATGGTCTGGACTGGCCTGAATATTGAGTCTGACTTAGGATTTCTTTAATAGTTCGAAATTTTGCTGAGTTGAAGGACCAACTCAGTTTCTTGATTGAATTCGCACATTTTTCACTACCAAATTAAATCCAGCGCACATATTTGACAAACCACCCCACGTCTCAGTTTATATTTCTAAAATAACTGAATTTGACGATTGGTAAGAATGACAACCCACAGTTTTCAAGCGTGATACCCTAAATAGCTGATCCTAATACCGCTACACTTTTGCGAGACCATGTCGGCCCCCCGGGAACGGACTGGCTGTTTTTATAAAATGGCGTACCTTTTTCAGTAGTTGCCACATAGAACGGCACTGATGGTTTCGGGTAATCGTCTCATGCAGCGCCAGCCAGAGTCGCTCAATATGGTTTACCCACGGTGAATACACCGGCTGATAAATCACGATGAACTTCGGGTTGGCTTTCAGCCAGCGCTGGGTTTCATGGCTTTTATGGATGATGTAGTTATCCACGATCAGCGTGATGCTCTTAGCCCGCCGGTAACTGGCTCTCAGATGTACCAACAGGCTGATAAATAACTTTGAACTTTTACTGCTGCTGCCAACATAGCTGACCCGCCCGGTGCCACTGTTCAGCGCACCGGCAAGGTAGTATTTTTCATTCTGGCCGGGCGTGACCACCTGCTTTTGCTGACCGCGCAACTGCCAGTCAGCCCCGATTTTGGGATTAAGATGGATATCCACCTCGTCTTCGTAAAAAACAGGATGCTCTGCACAACACCGGGACAGTGCCGCATTTATCGCTGCCATTTTTTCCGCCCGGTTCGGGTCACGGATACGCAGCGTTGGTGCGGCTCTGCGCCAGACCAGTCCTGCTGCAGGCAACCAGCGGCGCACGGTGGAAGGGTGCAGGTCACAGCCGGTTATCTGGTTGATTTTTATCGCCAGTAACTCCGTACTCCAGCGTGATCGCTGATAACCAAAATCACCGGGAGAGCGTTCAACAAGTCGCTTCAGCAGGGCGCATATCTGTTCAAAGGGCCAGCGTCGTCCGCGCCCTGGCGGCAGGGATTTAAGCCCTTCAACGCCGTAAAGTGTGAACCAGTTAATCCAGCGCCCGACGGAAGAACGGGCGCAGCAGAGCGCTCTGGCCACATGGCTGACACATTCGCCCCGGTGCAACATCAGCATGGCAATAAGCCTGCGGGCATGATTCTTGTCGGGAGTTTTGTGAATGGTTTTCTGCATCAGGCGTCGTTCGCTGCGTGGAATTGGTGCTATGATCGGCATCGCTCAGTCCGGTTGGTGATTTGTGATGTTTGGCGATTGATCAGATCGCACAATCCGGGCTGAGTTCCCTCAAAGTGATCTATTATTCGGAACAGCTATTTAGTCTTTTCATTAAGGGATACCAGTAGTCAATAGCTGCATTGCCTGTTTCCTCATAGTTTTTCCACAAAAAACAAGAGGTGTGTTGTTAGGGATTTTTCTATAAGAAAAAACGTTACCGCCAAACCTAAAATCACGGTAAATAAATGAGAATGGTAACAATCTGTTTATTTTTTTATCTAAATCCAGGTTATTTATGACTTCTCAATATCATCAATAATTAATTTTCCAGAAAATGAAAAGTCATCTAAGTATGTTATATGTCTGAATTTTTACAAGCCAGACTTATCATCATCGAGAGATGAAACAGGAAGCGATAAGTGAATATCATCTAGTATGAAATTATTTAGTTTTTCTGTTATTTCCTCTTGACTGCCGCCATGAGATTGAATGCTGAAAAAATCATTTCTTTTCTATGGGTCTGACGAATAAGTCCTGGGAATGCCTCTGCATCAGCCACATTATTCAGGGACAGGTCAGCGCAGATAACCTCGGGGTATCTGCGTCCACAGCCAGGTCAGTTTCCGCCAGACGAGGCCCTTTTCCTGAGCGTGTTTTTTCATCTTCCACTCCCCTTTACCGAAGACTTTTAATCCGGAGGAGTCGATAACCAGATGGGCAATTTCGCCGCGCGTAGGGTTTTAAACGGGATGAGTTGATAATATAATTAGTGAAATAATAACCTGTCGAAACACGCACAACAAACCTCTGTTCCGGTGCTGATATGGGCCTCAAACTTCGCATTGAATGCTTCGAACTGCTTACTGAGCGGTTTATCTGTGAAGACTACTCTGATGACCTAGGCGATGATGGCTCTGTCATCGAACGTCTGGGCCTGCCGCTTGAAAACAACATCAATAACGGCGGCTTTAACGTTCTTCCTGAGTGGGTGGCTGTACTCCAGCCCTTTTTCTCAGGACCGATAGAACCGGACCATTATCTTTACCAGATTTCATTTGATTACCGTGACGGTGACTGGTAACAGACCCTGCTGGAACGAAAACTCACATCCGACTGGCCAGCAGATGGTGCAGCAGTGGGTCGTCACCGGCCACAGGTTCACGACGCCAGCCCGACTGCTTCAGCAGGTCGTCCAGACCGGCGAGGTTA
>NZ_JACVTX010000047.1:0-14473 GCF_016624745.1 Erwinia sp. S43
CACCTTTGGGGGTTTCGGGGGGCCCCGCCGGGTGGGGGGCCGGCCCCCCGGGTCTTTGATGGGATAAGGTCAGGCCGATCGGGCAAGCGTGCTGACAACGCGGTTGCTGAGTCGGCCAATCTTTTCGATTTCCACCGCAATAACATCATTTTCATGCAGGAACAGCGGCGGTACGCGCGACTTACCAACGCCGCCTGGCGACCCGGTAATAATCACATCGCCGGGTGACAGCGTGGTAAAAGTACTGATGTAGGCAATCATTTGCGGAATGGAATGAAGCATGTTCGCCGTCGTATCATTCTGGACCAGCCGATCGTTAAGCCAGGTTTTAATCGTTAAATTTTGTGGATCGCCAATTTCATCCGGCGTGACCAGCCAGGGGCCGAACGCACCGGTTGCCGGCCAGTTCTTACCGGCGGTGTACCATTTGTACTGCCAGTCGCGCACGGAACCATCCATATAGCAGCTATAGCCCGCCACGCAGGAGAGGGCCTGTTCTTCAGGAATATGCCGTGCCGTTTGGCCGATGATAATCGCCAGCTCTCCTTCGTAATCAAACTGATCGGAGCAGGCTGGCTTAATAATCATATCGTTATGGCCAACCTGTGAGTCTGCAAAACGAACAAACAGGGTGGGGGCCTCTTCGGTTTCATTAAACTCTTTGCGTTTCTGCGCATAGTTCATGCCCACACCGAAGATTTTGCCAGGCCGGTCAATCACTGGAAGAAACTGAATATCATTGATCTTCAGATCCGGAGAACAGGACTGGTACTGGCTGAGATCGCTTAACTGATGCTGGCTTAAAAACGTATTAATATCATGGCAGCCTGTATGGCGACCGATATCAATAATGTCATCATGACGGTAAATACCGAAACTCCTGGCACCGATTTTGTTGATGATAAAGTTAATGATTTTCATAAATAACCTGGCTGTTATCTTAAAGTGGAACCGTATTGGTCAGAACCAGTGAGAACACCATGACAAACGAGAACACCACGACAGGTAAGAAGGAAAAACGGATATGATCTTTCAATTCAACGCCGGCCAGGCCAATCGCTAAATAGGTGGTCGCAAAGACCGGGCTGAGCATCATGGTGATATTTTTCCCCACCACCATGGTTAACCCCATTTCTTCCCAGCTTAAACCATAATTGGTTCCGACTTTGGCAACCAGAGGGTAAATACCGTAGAAGAAAGCATCCGGGCCAATCACAAAACCAATTAATCCGCCGAGCAGCCCCATGATGATATGCAGATGTGAGCCTAAGGAGTCGGGCATCACGTGGAGCACCACGTCGGCCATTTCCGTGAGAATTGAGGCGTCGCCACCACCGCTTAAAATACCGACGAAAACGCCAGCGGCCATCACCGTGCCGGAAATCATATAGGCAGAGTAGGCATATTTTTTCATGACGCCTTCCTGCGCCTTGAGATTGGGATAGTTGAAAATCATCGCGGCGGAAAACGCGCACATAAAGATAATGTAGGCCTGAATATGCGTGATCAGCAGCAGGAGTGTGGCGCCGACCACCAGCGTGACGTTGATGGCAAACAGCAGGCGGTTTTGCTTACCTTCAACTGCATGGTGTCCTTTACCCGTCGCCTTCTCTGGCTCCAGCTCTGCTTCCGGAATCGGCAGACCACGCGCAATTCGCCGTTTTTCCTGCAGGCCTAAATACAGCCCCAGCACAATCATACAGACCAGCCCGATCACCTGGGTTGGGATCAGTCGATGATAGAGGGCATTCACGTCAAGGCCAGACACGGCAGCAACGCGCGCCAGCGGACCGGCCCATGGCGTAAAGTTGGTTACTCCCATGCCTGCAGCCAGCATACACAGCAGCACCACAGGCCTGATGCCAAACTGCTTATAAATCGGCAACATGGCGCCAATGGTGATTAACACCGTAGGCACAGACGAGCCGTCCAGGTGAGCAATGGTCGCAATGCATCCGGTCACCACCACAATTGCCACTACGCTGTTGCCGGCAATTTTGGTCATCCAGTTAACCAGCGGCTGGAATACCCCGGCATCGGTGACAATGCTGAAAAAGATAATTGAGAAGGTGAATAACACCGCGTTAGGCGCGGTTTGCATCACGCCTTTCATGATGTAATCATTCATCTGCATTGGCGTATAGCCTGCGCAGAACCCGGCGATAATGGAAAGAAAAATAAATAATGAGATGGGAGTGGCTTTTCCTTTAATCAGGAAAAACATCAGGCATGCAATGAGAGCATAACCAATCAGGGCAAGGTACATATTATTATCCTTATTATGAGTTGACGATATTTTTACACCGGGCAACCTGCTTTACGCAAAATGGAGTTGAATCTTTCCGGGTCGCTACTGCCGCTGGCATTATTTTCCCTGATGGCTTCTTCTTTCTTTAAATGCGCTTTAGCGCGTACCAGCACGCTCTCTGCATCAGAAGGTGAAATCGCCAGTGCGCCATCGCTGTCTGCCAGGACCAGATCGCCGGGGTTAACTACCATGCCGCAGCAGGCAATGGGCACATTCACTTCTCCCGGCCCGCTTTTATCCGGTCCACGATGGGTATGGCCTTTGGCAAATACTGGCACCTGGCCGTCCGCCCACTCGGCTAAGTCCCTGATAGCTCCATCAACGATAAATCCGGCAATTTTCTTTGTGAGCGCAGTCGTACGGATCAATCCGCCAATCAGCGCCTGGGTAAGGTCACCGCCGCCGTCAATAACGATCACATCGCCGGGCTGTGCCTGTTCCAGTGCCTTATGGATCATCAGATTATCCCCAGGGCGCACTTTAACGGTGATGGCCGGACCGCAGATGCTGATGTTGACGTCCTGGTGGTAGCGCTGTAATCCGGTCGCTCCGCTTATTCGACCAGTGCAGTCGCCTGCTACCGCCACAGGAATAGAGTGAAACTCTGCAACAATGTCCGGTGAGAGAAGATTCTTGCGCTCGGCAATATAGAATCCGGCTGGCCAGCTGCTACGTTCGTTATTCATAGTACCTCTGCATTAATATTATCTGTTTACGCCTGTTATCCGTGCGGACATTATTGTTACCAGTATTCATTTCCACTAATATACTTTTTTATTTAATTGATGAATTTCAGGAATGAATGATGAATAACAGAGAGTTAGGCTATTTTATGGAAGCGGCTCGCATCATGAATTTGGGACTGGCTTCACAAAACCTCAATATCACTCAGCCAGCACTCTCGAAGTCGATCGCTCGCCTGGAAAAAGATCTCAATATCAAGCTGTTCAAGCGATCCGGGCGAGGGCTGGTACTGACCGAAGCGGGCAGCATCCTCTACCAGCGCGGACTGATGCTGCAAAGTTCATGGCATGATGTAGCGAAAACCATGGCGGAGTTGAGCAACGGTCGTCGGGGAGTGGTGCGGGTTGGCAGCGCGGGTTCGGCAACCCAGTTTCTGCTGCCGGAGGTCTGTAAGCGCCTGCAGCAGGAAGCGCCGAATGTGAAGCTGGAGATCCAGATCGGGATGAATGATGTGCTTTTCAGCCTGCTTGATAAACATGAACTGGATATCATCATCGGCCCGCTGGTGGGGTATAACAAACCGGTGGTACAGCTTCCGGTGACCACCGATCGGGTCGTGGTCGCGGCTTCACGATCTCATCCTTTAGCTGACGGCCCCGCGAGCCTGCGCGATCTCAGCCGCTATGGCTGGATACTGCCGGCAAAAACCGTCTCCATGCGTCAGTGGCTGGAACGCATATTCTATGAAAATCACTGCGCCGCCCCCGAGGTAAAAATTGAGATCAGTTCTCTGGCTGCCGTACCGGGGCTGATTGCCAGCAGTGGCCTGCTGAGTTTTATTTCTGAAAATAGCCTGGCTGAAAAAGAGTTTGCCTCGCTGCTGACGCGCATCGATAACAACCAGTTGGTGATGGCGCGCCGCGTGGGCATTACCTATTTGCAGGATGCCTTTCTGTCACCGGCTACGCAGCAGGTTATTGATATTACCTGTGCGTATGGGAAGAACTAAGAAATAATGCACCTTAAAAAACCTCTTCACGATGTGGCGAATTATTAAGTTCTCCACGTCAGTGCCATTTTTTTATTTAGATAAATGAAAATTTCTTGTTGTTCTTAATCATCAATAACCTTTAAGTCGGTGAACTTGTGCAGCCTGATTAGCCGGGCTATTCTTTCTTAATCATCCGCGCTCAAATACCTGACTATGAAACTATACCGGATAGACAATCAGTTACTCTATAATCCTGCAGACCGCTCTTTGGTAAGAATTGATGACGATCTCTCCAGGATGGTTCTTAGTCATATAAGTAACCGGCTATTTTGTCTTTTCCTGGAAAGCGACGGTAGCGCGATCCCACGTAATATCATTCTACAAAAAGTCTGGGATGAACACAGTCTGACCGCTTCTGGCAGCAATCTTAATAATTATATCAGTGGGTTAAGGAAGCAGCTCGTTGCTCTTGGTCTGGAAATACCGTTGATCATCACAGAACCCAAAATTGGCTTCAGAATAGATGCCGCTCGGGTGAGCGTTGAGGTTTATCCTGATGAGATACGAACGGAAAGTATCCCGGATGCCGTGACCAACGTCGATGAAAAGCCAGTTTATTTTACAGAGAAGCTATTAGGCTCCGGAAGCCGTTTGTACTCGCTAAAAAGGGTCTGGTTTTGGCTCGCTAGCATCTTTACGGCAGGAACACTGATTTTGTTTTTGTGGGAAGGGATCACCGCTTTTTATGCTCCTGAACCCCGTATAATAAGTGGCGTTCACTACTCTTTCACTGAGGGTGGTTGTTCATTCTTCACCCCCGAAAATAGCTATAGCAGTTTCGATGTTGAAAATTCTCGTAGAGTCATTTTATCACTGGTAAAAAAATATTCTGCGCCATGCCGTGGGAACAGTGTTGTCATTTATGATTT
The DNA here is from genome assembly GCF_016624745.1 of Erwinia sp. S43. Taxonomy (NCBI): domain Bacteria; kingdom Pseudomonadati; phylum Pseudomonadota; class Gammaproteobacteria; order Enterobacterales; family Erwiniaceae; genus Erwinia; species Erwinia sp. S43. The sequence goes on from NZ_JACVTX010000047.1 coordinate 4,913, forward strand.
ATTTGGCGTGTTTAATAATAACATTTATAACGGCAGGGCGCTCGTCTCTAATTGTGAGGCTGAAGGTAATTCAATAGTAAGCTGCAAGAGTTATTTTATATACTCAGTAAGTGATCATCATGAATAAAATTATTGTTTTTTTTACACTGGCTGTTTTTTTACTGATTTCTTTCAGTGTGTTTTATTACAAGAAGTCCTCTGAAACGACTATGCTCGATTTCGAATGTGTAAGTCAGTTTACCTTTCTGCTGGGTGAAAAAGAATCGCCGCCGAAAGAAAGTGCCATGCTGCGTTATCATGCAAAACCTGATGGGACAGGGCTGTACAGCGTTGATGGCATCTTCGATAGCGGAACGGAAAAATATCGCGTTGCCCGTACCGTTCATTTCACCTATAAACCTTATGTTAATGAGACCTATCATTTTACCGTCACCACCGTTGAGATTAACCAGCGAGAAACTGTGCCGCAGGCACTTTACTGGCAATACTTATCGGATAAAGTGGGCACTACTCGCGTATCCAAAATCAGTAAGCTTGGTCGCGATGCTTACATTCTCGGCACAGCAACAACGCCTATGGTGATTTGTACCCGAGCCAGATGATCAACGGTTTGTCTGTAGAGCACTTTCAGTGCTGCGTTCATTTTTCTTAACAAATATTCGCGGTCGCATGGAAGGGCATAGCATTATCATCGCAGGCCGGGCAGGCTGGAACTCCTGTGAGGTTGTGATATCTAATGCTGAAACTCAGTAAATATCAGCCTGATTGAGTTAGCCAACCTGATACCTGTGGCGACAGCATGTTGGCGTGTCGCTGGTCGTCGTTAAAAGTGGAGACGTTATGCGTAAGTTGCAAGTGATATTATGTTCAGCGGTATTCTCAACGTTGGCTCTCACCAGCGTTTCTGCCGCCTGGGCCGAAGGCGAGCAGAGTGCGGCACAACCGGCCCCTGAGTCGGTTGCTCAGGAGACGGATGCAGCCGCGCCGGAAAGTCCGGCTACTGAAGCGCCAGCCGAAACCGCCACCGCTGAGCAGCCATCCGATCAGGCCGTACAGGCACTGGCTAATTCTGCCGATCCCTATAGCGTAAAAAGTTTCTTCGCTGACTTTACGCATTTTGCCATTGGCGACACGGTGCCTGAACTTTATCGTACGAAAAAGTATGAAGTGACCCAGTGGACGGTGCGCCATCTTCCTGCGCCTGTTGCAGAAAGCCACTGGACCTATATGGGCGGCAATTATGTGATGATCGCCAATGCTGACGGGAAAATCCTCCAGGCAGAATCGGGTGATATCTATTATAAACACTGATTGAAACATGGCGGCGGGGCGTTTTTTCTACCCGCTGCGCAGTTTTATCGCCCGGCAGGTAAATCCACTTTAATTCCATCCTGACTCTGTTTTACCATCTGCTTTCTGATATTTCATGCACGGCAAAATGGACACCCCATGCGTTTTCTGGCAACTCTTCTTCCCGCAGTCGCATTACTTTCCGCCTGTAGCAGCCAGCCGCAGCAGGCTCCGGCTGAACCGCACGGTAATCCGTTTAAGGGAAACGGCGGTTTTCTGTTAAGCCCCGATCACTCGGCCACTCCGTTTGGCGGTGATTTTTCCGATAATCAGGCTGCGAATGCTTTTATCGATAAGATGGTGCGCGAGCACGGTTTCGACCGCCAGCAGCTTCATGATGTACTGGGGCAGGCAAAGAATCTGGACTGGGTTATTCGTCTGATGGATCGCCAGGCACCGACGACCGCGCAGGGGCCGACCGGGCCTAACGGTGCCTGGATACGCTATCGCAGCAAGTTTATTACGCCGGACAACGTGCAGAACGGCGTTGCCTTCTGGAATCAGTATCAGGATGCATTGCAGCGCGCTCAGCAGGTTTACGGCGTGCCGCCGGAAATCATTGTCGGGATTATCGGCGTTGAGACGCGCTGGGGCAGGGTGATGGGCAAAACGCGTATCCTTGATGCGCTGGCGACGCTGTCCTTTAACTATCCCCGCCGCGCCGCCTACTTCAGCGGCGAGCTGGAAACCTTCCTGCTGATGGCGCGTGAAGAAGGTGATGATCCGCTGAATCTGCGCGGTTCTTTTGCCGGTGCGATGGGTTACGGCCAGTTTATGCCATCGGCATTTAAACAGTATGCGGTTGACTTCAACGGCGACGGCCATATCAATCTGTGGGATCCGGTGGATGCGATCGGCAGCGTCGCGCACTATTTCCAGGCTCACGGCTGGTTGACTAACGGTACGGTTGCCGTGCAGGCTAACGGTCAGGCTCCGGGGATGGAAAGCGGATTCAAAACGCGCTATTCGGTAGCGACCCTTGCCGCCGCCGGACTGTCGCCACAGATCCCGCTGGATAATAACCAGCAGGTCAGCCTGCTCAAGTTCGATATGGGGACCAGCTATCAATACTGGTACGGCCTGCCGAACTTCTATGCGATCACCCGCTATAACCACAGCAACCATTACGCAATGGCCGTATGGCAGTTGGGGGAAGCGGTAGGGCGCGCCCGCCAGGGGATGTAGCGCCTGCAGGATAAATTGTTGCGATTTCGTTATTTATCGCCAGCGCGGCCGGGCCTACACTGTGTCCGGTCGCACTACTTACTGAGCGAGGAATAATGAAAGACTGGAACCCCGATCTTTACCGGCAGTTTGAAGCAGAACGCACCCGTCCGGCACAGGAGTTGCTGAGCCGAATCCCACTGACCCACGTTACCTTTGCTACCGATCTCGGCTGTGGGCCGGGCAACAGTACCGAACTTCTTTGTCGCGCCTGGCCTGATGCGCACATTACCGGGCTGGATAGCTCGCAGGCGATGCTCGACAAAGCGCAACAGCGGCTGCCCGGCTGCGCTTTTGCCCGTGAAGATATTCGCCAGTGGCGGGCTGCTCAGCCGCAGGATGTCATCTATGCCAATGCTTCTTTGCAGTGGCTGACGGACCATCAGACTCTATTACCCCATCTGCTTGCTCAGCTCTCCTCATCGGGTGTGCTGGCGGTACAAATGCCGGATAACCTTGAACAGCCGACTCATCGTCTGATGCGTGAAGTGGCGCAGCGTGCGCCGTGGGTGGATATCATCGATCCGCAGGCAGCCGACAGAAAGAGGTTGCTGTCCACCGAGCAGTATTACGATCTGCTGTGCGCGGCTGGCTGCCGTGTGGATATCTGGCGTACCACCTACTATCACGTGATGCCTTCGCCACAGGCGATTGTTGACTGGCTGCGAGCGACCGGGTTACGGCCGTTTCTTGCCGCACTGGATGAGCAGCAGCAGGGGGCGTTTCTGGCAGCTTATCAATCGGAAATTGCACAGGCCTACCCTGCCCGTGCCGATGGTAACCTGCTGATGGCTTTCCCCCGTCTGTTTATGGTGGCACAGAAAATTTAACACGCGGCTGGAAGAGGGGCCGCAAAAATGGCGTCCTCTGCTTCCCGTCCCCTGGAAAAATGTTAGGCTTTGCGGCAATAAACATTGAAAAAGGTACGTACCATGACGGATGAGCAATTAACGCAGTTAAGTATCCGTGTCGGTCAGCAGCTGTTAGCCCGTGGCGAAACAGTGACTACCGCCGAATCCTGCACCGGGGGATGGATAGCTAAAGTACTGACCGATATTGCGGGCAGCTCTGCCTGGTTTCATCGTGGCTTTGTGACCTACAGCAATGATGCCAAGCAGCAAATGATCGGCGTCAGTGAGCGTTCGCTGGCGGCGCATGGTGCGGTCAGTGAGCCCGTCGTGCGTGAGATGGCGCAGGGTGCGCTGCGCGAAGCCGCTGCTGATTTTGCGATCTCGGTGAGTGGTATTGCCGGGCCGGATGGCGGCAGCGAGGAAAAACCCGTGGGTACGGTATGGTTCGGTTTTGCCAGCGCTGGTGGTGAAGTGCTGGCAGAGCGTTACTGTTTCAGCGGAGACCGTGAGGCCGTTCGCCGTCAGGCAACAGCCCGGGCACTACAGACCTTACTCGATCGCTTTCTGAAAAATTAAACTTGATACTGTATGACCATACAGTATAATCACTGCATATTTTAGAGACAAAGCAGCGTCCGCGTGTGCTTTACCCGCATGACTAGGAGTAAAAATGGCTATTGACGAAAACAAGCAAAAAGCACTGGCAGCAGCGCTGGGCCAGATTGAAAAACAATTTGGTAAAGGCTCCATCATGCGCCTGGGTGAAGACCGTACTATGGATGTTGAAACCATCTCTACCGGTTCTTTATCGCTTGATATCGCGCTTGGCGCGGGCGGCCTGCCGATGGGCCGTATCGTCGAGATCTACGGACCAGAATCCTCAGGTAAAACCACGCTGACTCTGCAGGTGATTGCCGCCGCGCAGCGCAAAGGTAAAACCTGTGCCTTTATTGACGCCGAGCACGCGCTGGACCCTGTTTATGCCAAGAAGCTGGGCGTGGATATCGATAACCTGCTGTGTTCTCAGCCGGATACCGGTGAGCAGGCGCTGGAAATCTGTGATGCACTGGCGCGTTCAGGCGCAGTTGACGTCATCATCGTTGACTCCGTTGCAGCCCTGACGCCAAAAGCGGAAATCGAGGGTGAAATTGGTGACTCTCATATGGGCCTTGCGGCACGTATGATGAGCCAGGCGATGCGTAAGCTGGCTGGTAACCTGAAAAACTCCAATACACTGCTGATCTTTATCAACCAGATCCGTATGAAGATTGGTGTGATGTTTGGTAACCCGGAAACCACTACCGGTGGTAACGCGCTGAAGTTCTATGCTTCCGTGCGTCTGGATATCCGCCGCATCGGCGCCATCAAAGAAGGCGACGAAGTTGTGGGTAGCGAAACCCGCGTTAAAGTGGTGAAGAATAAAATCGCTGCGCCTTTCCGCCAGGCGGAATTCCAGATCATGTACGGCGAAGGCATCAACATCTTTGGTGAGCTGGTTGATCTGGGCGTGAAGCACAAGCTGATTGAAAAAGCGGGTGCATGGTACAGCTATAACGGCGACAAAATCGGTCAGGGTAAAGCGAATGCGTCTAACTTCCTGAAAGAGAACCCGGAAAAAGCTAACGAAATCGATGCAAAGCTGCGTGAGCTGCTGCTGAATAACCAGGATCAGAAAGCTGATTTTGTGCCAACGGCAGAAGAAGCGGATGAGGAAACTCACGAAGACTTCTGATTCATCTGATGTTTTTTCCTGAAGAAAAGGAACGGTAACTCCGTTCCTTTTTTTATGGGTGCTTTATGCTCGTACAGGGCATCATAATCCGGCCAAACCTCCCTTCCTCCGAGTGTATTTTCCTCGCCAGTCTTGCCGTCAGACGTTACCCTTATGGATGTATTTTTTGCATAAACATGGTGCCGCCTCTATGACAGAGCATTCAGAACGGACCCGACATACTCGCCTGCTGGAGCGCGCAACACGCATTCTCGCCATGCGCGATCACAGTGAGGCGGAGTTCCGCCGGAAGCTGGTGGTAGCAACAGAACGTGCGGCGCAGTTCTCCCGCAGTGAAACCCCGCCGGAGCCGTTAACTCCAGAAGAGATCGATCGGGTGGTGGCGTGGTGTTACCAGCACAACTGGCTGGATGATGCCCGTTTTGCTGAACGCTACCTGGCAGGGCGCAGTAGAAAAGGATATGGCCCACAGCGCATCAGACTGGAGCTGGGGCAGAAGGGAGTGGACAAGGCCTTAATCGATGAGGCAATGTTTAACACGGAAACTGACTGGCAAAGTCTGGCTTTGAGTCTGGCCGAGCGGAAGTTTGGCTTGCCGTTACCGACTGAATGGAAGGAAAAAGCCAAAGTGCAGCGTTATCTGATGACAAAAGGCTTCTTTATGGAAGATATCCGGTCGGTTTTCACAAATTTTGATGATTGAGCGCCAATGGGATTTTACTTCCCTCCGAAGAAAATTTATCTTATTCACCACTTTTTGTTCGTGTGTCGCCGCAGGAAAATGTAATACCGGCGCAGCAAGACCCACGAAACGTTCGTTAGCGTGATTCCAGGACAAATATGAGCAAGAGCACTGCGGAGATTCGTCAAGCGTTTCTCGACTTTTTCCAGAGCAAGGGACATCAGGTTGTAGCCAGTAGCTCCCTCGTCCCCAACAACGATCCGACTTTGCTGTTTACCAATGCCGGGATGAACCAGTTCAAGGATGTCTTCCTTGGCCAGGATAAGCGTAGCTATTCCCGTGCGACGACCTCACAGCGCTGCGTGCGCGCCGGTGGTAAACACAACGATCTTGAAAACGTTGGCTACACTGCCCGCCACCATACCTTCTTCGAGATGCTGGGCAACTTCAGTTTTGGTGACTATTTCAAGAAAGAGGCGATTGCCTTTGCCTGGGAACTGTTGACCGGACCTGAGTGGTTTGCACTGCCGAAAGAGAAGCTATGGGTGACCGTGTACGAAACCGATGATGAAGCCTTTGATATCTGGGCGAATGAGATCGGTGTGCCGCGCGAGCGTATTATTCGCATCGGCGACAACAAAGGTGGCGCTTACGCTTCAGATAACTTCTGGCAGATGGGCGATACCGGTCCTTGCGGTCCGTGTTCTGAAATTTTCTTCGATCACGGCGATCACATCTGGGGCGGACCTCCGGGTAGCCCGGAAGAGGACGGCGACCGCTACATTGAGATCTGGAACATCGTATTTATGCAGTTCAACCGTCAGCCTGACGGTACGATGCTGCCGTTGCCTAAGCCGTCCGTGGATACCGGAATGGGCCTGGAGCGTATTTCTGCGGTTCTGCAACATGTGAACTCGAACTATGAGATCGATCTGTTCGCTAAGCTGATTGCCTCTGTTGCAGAAGTGACCGGTGCCAGCGATCTCGGCAATAAATCACTGCGCGTGATTGCTGACCATATCCGTTCCTGTGCTTTCCTGATCGCCGATGGCGTTATTCCTTCGAATGAAAACCGTGGCTACGTTCTGCGTCGTATCATTCGTCGCGCGGTTCGTCACGGCAATATGCTGGGCGCGAAGGGCACCTTCTTCTATAAACTGGTAGCGCCACTGATTGAAGTGATGGGCGCGGCGGGAGAAGAACTGCAGCGTCAGCAGGCTCAGGTTGAGCAGGTTCTGAAGTCAGAAGAAGAGCAGTTTGCAAAAACGCTGGAACGTGGTCTGGCGCTGCTGGATGACGAGCTGGAAAAACTTCAGGGCGATACCCTGGACGGTGAAACCGTCTTCCGTCTGTATGACACCTTTGGCTTCCCGGTCGATTTGACCGCCGATGTGTGTCGTGAACGTAACCTGAAAATCGACGAAGAAGGCTTCGAGCGGGCAATGGAGCAACAGCGCCAGCGTGCGCGTGATGCCAGCGGTTTCGGTGCTGACTACAGCAGCGTGATCAGCATTGATAAAGCATCAGCGTTTAAAGGCTATGATCAGCTGGCGCTGAATGCGACTGTTACCGCCATCTTCGTTAATGGCCAGGCGGCCAGTGAAATCACCGCCGGGCAGGAAGGTGTGATCGTTCTGGATGAAACGCCATTCTACGGCGAATCAGGTGGTCAGGTTGGTGATACGGGCGAACTGAAGGGCGAGAACACCAGCTTCACCGTAACCGATACTCAAAAATATGGTCAGGCGATTGGACACAGCGGCAAGCTGGCAGTGGGAACATTGCGCATTGGCGATCGTCTGGCGGCGCAGGTTGATGAAGCGCGCCGTGCGCGTATCCGTCTTAACCACTCTGCAACGCACCTGCTGCATGCTGCACTGCGGCAGGTTCTGGGTGACCACGTTGCTCAGAAAGGCTCTCTGGTAAACGATAAGTACCTGCGTTTTGACTTCTCGCATTTTGAAGCGATGAAGTCGCAGGAGATCCGTCAGGTTGAAGAAATCGTCAACGCACAGATCCGTCGTAACCTGGCGATTGATACCAATATCATGGAGCTGGAAGCGGCCAGAGCCAAAGGTGCCATGGCGCTGTTTGGTGAGAAGTATGACGATCATGTTCGCGTCGTTGGTATGGGTGATTTCTCTACCGAGCTGTGCGGTGGTGTTCACGCCAGCCGTACTGGCGATATCGGCCTGTTCCGCATTCTGTCTGAGTCAGGCACGGCTGCAGGCGTGCGCCGTATTGAAGCCGTAACGGGCGAGGGCGCGCTATCTCAGGTTTATAGCCAGAGCGAGCAGCTGCTGGATATTGCTCAGCTGGTGAAAGCGAATAGCAGTAACCTGAATGATAAAGTCCGCGCGCTGATCGACCACGCACGCGGGTTGGAAAAAGAACTGCAGCAGCTGAAAGATCAGCAGGCCGCGCAGGAGAGCAACCTCCTGAGCAGCAAAGCGATTTCCGTGAAGGGGACGAAGCTGCTGGTTAGCGAATTGAAAAACGTTGAGCCGAAAATGCTGCGTACGATGGTAGACGATCTGAAAAATCAGCTCGGCTCCGCGGTTATCGTACTGGCAACTGTCGCAGAGGGAAAAGTCTCCCTGATTAGCGGGGTGACTAAAGACCTGACCGATCGTGTGAAAGCGGGTGAGCTGGTTGGCGAGCTTGCACAGCAGGTTGGCGGGAAAGGTGGCGGTCGGCCGGACATGGCTCAGGCGGGCGGCACAGATGCACAGGCACTCCCTGCTGCACTGGCTGGCGTTGAGTCCTGGGTGGCTGCGAAACTGTAACACCGATAAAAATGTACCGCTGATGAGCGCCAGGAAGCGAAAACCTGGCGCTCTTCATATGCGGTATGCACTGTAATCATAAAGTCAGGTTGATGAGCAGGTTTTCGGCTAAACTAAGTATCAGCAGAATGTATTAGTATGAGGATGCACTCTTGGTGTATTTGTCATAATCTACATTGCACGTTGTATGATGGATAATGCCGGGAACAGTTAACCCGACTCTTTTAATCTTTCAAGGAGCAAAGAATGCTTATTCTAACTCGTCGAGTTGGTGAAACCCTCATGATCGGTGATGAGGTTACTGTAACTGTGCTGGGTGTTAAAGGTAACCAGGTCCGTATTGGCGTGAACGCCCCTAAAGAAGTATCGGTGCATCGCGAAGAGATTTATCAGCGTATTCAGGCTGAAAAAACTCAGCAAACGAGCTACTAACGTATTCAGCGCCTCGCTCTCCGTAGCGAGGCCACTATTGTTTCTCCTGATTTCCTCTCATTCAGTTCCTCTGTCCTTACAATTCTTCTTTTCGTCTCTCTTTTTTTAACAAAACGGCCAGCCTGTTGGTTTTTATCTATTGTGCTTTTCATCGCAGAACCCCGTTTTCGCTGTTGATAATTCACTCTTTTTGCCTTTAAAACCGCCTGATTGCATGGCTTTTGTGCAATTGAACGCAGAGGGTGAAAAAAGGGGGAGAAATTGTTTGACTTACTACGCCCAGAAAGTAATATGTGCGCCACGCAGTGCCGATGAGCAGTTAGAAAGTTCTGAAGCACAACTCGAAAGAGTGCTAGTGGTGAGGTGGCCGAGAGGCTGAAGGCGCTCCCCTGCTAAGGGAGTATGCGGTCAAAAGCTGCATCCGGGGTTCGAATCCCCGCCTCACCGCCATTTTGCATCCATAGCTCAGCTGGATAGAGTACTCGGCTACGAACCGAGCGGTCG
>NZ_JACVTX010000048.1:0-14194 GCF_016624745.1 Erwinia sp. S43
CACGCTGGTCGGTGCCAACGGCAGCGGGCACGACAGCTCCACCACGCACGCAGCGGTGGAAGACGGCACGATCATTATCCGCGACAAGGATAAACAGCAGCAGGATGTGGCAACGCTGGACCGGGATACGGAGCACGCGGCAAACGGCCTGAGCCCGATCTTTGATAAGGAGAAGGAGCAGAAGCGGCTGCAGGAAGCGCAGGTGATTGGGGAGATCGGCTCGCAGGTTGGGGATATTGCAAGGACGCAGGGGGAGATTGCGGCGCAGAAAGTGGCCGGTAGTAAAATGGATAGCGCCACAAACGCCGACCGTGAAAAGGCGAAGCAGGACTGGGAAAAAGCCAATCCGGGCAAAACTGCCACCGATAAAGATATCAGCGGGCAGCTTTATCAGAACTTCTATAACGAGGCGTTCACGGCGACGGGTCTGGGCACCGGTGGAAAAGTCCAGCAGGCAATCCAGGCGGCAACGGCGGCGATACAGGGACTGGCGGGCAGTGATCTGAAGGCCGCGATTGCAGGCGGTGCCGCACCGTATATCGCAACGGTGATTGCGAAAGCCATTCCGGGGGAAAGTGCGGATGCACTGGCTGCGCGGACGATGGCGCATGCGGCGGTGAATGCGGCGCTGGCAAAAGCGCAGGGAAATAATGCGCTGGCAGGAGCAGCGGGAGCCGCGACAGCGGAAATGATGGCTCCGGCGATTATCGCGAGCCTGGGCTGGGACGCGAACAACCTGAGCGAGACGCAGAAGCAGACGGTGAGTGCGCTGAGCACGCTGGCAGCAGGGCTTGCGGGCGGACTGGCAGGAGGCAGTACGGAGTCGGCGGTGTCGGGGGCGCAGGCGGGTAAGACGACGGTTGAGAATAACTCGTTGTCGGGAGATAAAGTCCGCGAAGCCGTGAAGCAAAGTGCTGATGTCTGGAAAAGCCTGGTCAGGGATAAACTGGGTGAAGGCTCGTTATCTGCAATGGTTAACAGCGTAATTAATGCAGCGGCTAGTACTGGTGACACAGCATTGGGTGCTGCTGATTATGGTGCAGATGTTGCTATGGCACTAACGACCTGTGCTGTGCGCGACAGCTACTGTGACAAAGCACTAGGTGATCTGTCAGGAAAGAATCAGGCGGTGGCTGATAGTGTGAAATCTCTGATGAAGAGTGAAACATGGTCAGCAGTGGCTAATACGATCTCGCTGGCTGCTATGGGTAATCAGGCTGCGTTGGAGGCCACAGGCGGAATACTGGCGGATGTTATACTAGGCAAAAAGATACCGAAACTTGAGCATGTGCCGGACACAGCGAATCAGTTGGCTAAGAATGCTGATGGTATTTACGAAGTAAAAATAAATGTCACACCACTGGAAGGTCATGACAGACTTAATACGCCAGACCTCGGGGGTAACGGTAAGCTAAAACCGGCAGAAGCTGCATCTGCCGCACAATTAGAGTCTGCTCTTGGCACTATGGAGCGCTATACACCTTCGCCCGGAGCAAAATCAGGAACTTCACCAGATTTTGTAATTACGTCAGGCCCTAATAAAGGTAAAACCGTCGATGCCATGTATACGACCGATAGATTGTCGCAAAAGGAAATAGATGGATTAAATAAGTTTTATGAGAAAAATATGAATATTGGTAGTGGGAGAGATGTTATCCAGGAACATTTGCAAAAAGCTGACTTTGTGCCTGTCGATTTTAGAGTGCTAACGTCTGCTAACCAAAAAATATTCATGGATTATATAAAAACACTACCTAAAGCACAGCAAGATAAAATTATTATTATGAGGTAATGGTATGGGTGCATGTTTATTTATAGGTTGGAATGATAATGGGCAGAGAGAAAGTAATTTTCAAAGAACTGGAGGCTTTGTTAACGGGAATTATTGGGATGCCTTTGGTAACCTTCTGGATGCCGTGCTCTTACCAGATCATCCAAAGTTACATGAAATAATTAAATCTGAAGAAGGTGAGTATCTAAAATTTTATTCATTTGTAGAGTTGGATAAGGTAGGTTTTAACCAAGCTGTTAAGTTAATCAGAGATTATATTGCAAAACAAAAAAATCCGACAGAATGGCAAAAGATGGCGAATGTTGTATGGGTAGATGTTGCAGAGCCTTACATTATTCAGGATGAGCGTTATGATGCTCGTTCATGACTAAAATAACAGTCAGTCATATAAATGTCTTTAATTGATAAAGCTCCCGGCCACTTGAGCCGGGATCTTTATTTTTCACTCAGCCAGCGGACGAATCACCAGTTATCCATGCTCGACGGTCACAGTAAACGGTGTATCTGTCGTAAATCCGGCTTCTTCCAGCCAATTGCCTTTAAGGTGCTGGCAGGGGCTGCGGCTGTACCATGTTACGATGATATCGGTACGGTATTCGTGATGGATGCTGGTATATCCGATCTTTGATAAGGAGAAAGAGCAGAAGCGGCTGCAGGAAGCGCAGATTATCGGGGAGATTGGTTCGCAGGCGATAGACATTGCGGCAACCCAGGCCAGATAGCCGGGCAGAAGGCGGCGAAAGACCCGGCCGCGCTGAATGCGGCGAGAGAACAATTCGCTGCCGGGGGCAAGCCTTATACCGAATCGGATGTGGCGCAGCAGGCGTATAACAATGCGATGGCCCCGTGGGGAACGGGGGGCGCGATCCAGCAGGGTATCCAGGCCGCAACCGCGGCGATACAGGGTCTTGCGGGGCATGATCTTGGGCAAGCGCTGTCCGGTGCGGCTGCGCCGTATCTGGCCGAGCAGATCCACAAACTGGCCCCGGATGAAGCGAGCCGGGCGATGGCGCACGCGGTAGTGGGTGCCATCGTGTCTTACGAGGCCGGAAACAGTGCGGCAGCGGGCGCAGCCGGAGCGGTCAGTGGCGAGCTGATGGCGCAACTGGTGATGAATCAGCTCTACCCGGGTAAACGGGTCAGTGATCTGACGGAAACGGAGAAACAGACGGTCAGTGTGCTGGGCACACTGGCGGCGGGCCTTGCGGGAGGTTTAACGGGCGGCAGTGCGGCGGATGGAATGGCCGGGGCGCAGGCGGGTAAGAACTCGACTGAGAATAACTTTCTGAGCCAGGGGCATCCACAGGAATACGCTGAAAAGTACAAGGCGTGTAACGGAAATGCGGGTTGTGAACAGAATATCCGTAAGGATATGGCGAAAGAATCAGCGGAGAACATTCAGAAGCTGAAATCGTGCTGGGATTCAGGTAACGCCGCCTGTGTTGCAGATACACGTGCGAAAATAGAACTGGATGATAAGACTTATACAGATCTGCGTCAGCAGGATAATATGGCTGGCAACGCTTATGAAATTTCGGCTCAATGGTATGCTGATATCATAGATCAGTGCGCCGGGAAGTGTGGCTGGCTTGAAGCGTCGTTGTTGAAAACTGGCGCTGATGGGCTAGGTAACCTGGTCTATGGCGCGTTGGGGGCGGGGAGTTTGCCGAAACCTGGGAAGGAAGTAGAACCGCAATCTTCCAACGCCAGTAAAATTCCAGGATATGTAGATGAACCGCCTTTTAATCCAGGGGGAACAGGAAGCGCGGCTAAACCGTGGTCTACCAAAGGGCGTATAAAATACGTAGAACTTCCAACGGAAGGGAAAATTCGGTTTGTACCTGACAGTAATTATTCTTCTACTAATCCACTACCAAGGGGACCAAATAATGGGTATCTCGATAAATTCGGTAACGAGTGGGTTAAAGGGCCATCTCGTACAGTAGGGCAGGCATTTGAATGGGATGTCCAGCTATCACCTAAGGGCAAAGCTCAGCTTGGCTGGGCAACAAGAGATGGTTCACATTTGAATGTATCTCTGGATGGAAGAATAACGCATAAGTGATTAAGGGGAATACTTAATGGAAAATAAAATAGGTTTTTATCAGGAAGTAAAAATATCTTCTGATTGCCAAAATAAAAAATATGCAGGGAAGAAAGGTGGCGTTATGGGAGTGAGTGAGGAGGATGGTGTTCTTTATGGTTACTCTGTAAAACTTTATGACGAAGAATATCTTTTATCTTTTGATAAGGATGAGGTTATTCCTACAGGAAAACAACTAACGCAAGATGATTTTTTTTAATGAAAAACCCGGTTATTTAAGCCGGGTTTCTTATCTGTTATTCGATCAGCTATCGTCTCCTATCTCCTAATCATCCCGATTAACACGATTAGCTGACACTGCTAAATCCAGAGCGAGACGCATCAGCAGAGCGCGCTGGGCAGCACCGTTTCCGGCGACATGCTGAAGGTGATGGCAGGGAACGATCTGACCGCGTCGGGCAGCAACCTGCTGGGCACAAACGATGTGACGCTGAGTGCGGGCAACAACCTGACGCTGACCACCGCCGCCGAGTCCGATCACTCCGCCTCGGTTGAGCAGAAGAAAAAATCCGGCTTCAGCGGCAGCGGCGGGATAGGCTTCTCGCTGGGGAATTCGTCGCAGAAACTGACTCACGATGAAAGCAGCAACGTGCAGAAAGGCAGCGTGGCGGGCAGCAGCGCAGGGAGCCTGACGCTGCAGGCGGGGAACGCGGCGACCGTGCACGGCAGCGACCTGGTGGCCGGTCAGGATCTGACGGTGCAGGGTAAAAACGTCAGCATCACGTCGGCGGAGAACAGCCACACCTCGCTGACGAAAAGCGAATCAGAAAGCCGTGGCCTGACGGTGGGGTTATCCGGTACGGTGGGCAGTGCGCTGAACACCGCGGTGCATCAGGTGAAGGCGGCGAAAAAAGAGGAGAGCGGTCGTCTGGCGGCGCTGAAGGGCACGCTGGCGGCGCTGACCGGCTATCAGGCGGCCCAGGCGGCGCAGCTGGCGGCGGAAGCCACGGGCAACAGCAGCGACGGCAACATCGCCGGACTGACGCTGAGCTACGGTAAGCAGAAATCGACCTCGGAGCAGCGGCAGGAAGAGCACAGCAGTTCAGGCAGTCAGCTGCAGGCGGGTCGGGATATGCATATCACGGCGACGGCGGGTGACCTGAATGTGGAAGGTGCGCAGCTGAAGGCCGGGCAGGATATGGCGCTGTCGGCCAGCCGGGACATCAGCCTGACCTCGGGTAAAAACAGCACGCAGAGCAGTGGGCACAGCAGCAGCCACGGCGGTAGCGTGGGCGCAGGGCTGTCGGTGGGCGGCGTTGCGGCGGGGCTGAGCCTCTCGGCAAGTGCCAGTCAGAGCCGGGGCCACGAAAACGGCAGCAGCCTGACGCACACGGAGACAACGGCGGACGCCGGGCGGAACCTGACGCTGAACAGCGGCCGGGATGCGCTGTTGCAGGGCGCGCAGGTCAGCGGGAAGTCGGTGAAAGCCGACATCGGGCGTGACCTGCTGATAGCCAGCGAGCAGGACCGCGACCACTACGACATGAAGCAGACCGGCAGCAGCGTCGGCGGCAGTGTCATCGGGGGGGCCGGTATCGGCGGTTCGGCCAGCCTGAGCGGCAGCCGGGATAAGATGAACAGCGACTTCGCCAGCGTGAAGGAGCAGTCGGGGCTGTTCGCCGGGAAAGGCGGGTTTGATATCACCGTGGGCAGCCACACGCAACTGGACGGCGGGGTGATAGCCAGCACGGCGGAGAAAGAGAAGAACCGGCTGGATACCGGAACGCTGGGCTGGAGCGATATCCACAATCAGGCGGATTATAAAACCGAACACCAGGGCGCCGGTATCAGCTCAGGCGGCAGCGTGGGCGGGCAGTTTGTCGGCAATATGGCGAACAACACGCTGGTCGGTGCCAACGGCAGCGGGCACGACAGCTCCACCACGCACGCAGCGGTGGAAGACGGCACGATCATTATCCGCGACAAGGATAAACAGCAGCAGGATGTGGCAACGCTGGACCGCGATACGGAGCACGCCGCAAACGGCCTGAGCCCGATCTTTGATAAGGAGAAGGAGCAGAAGCGGCTGCAGGAAGCGCAGGTGATTGGTGAGATTGGTTCGCAGGCGATAGACATTGCGGCAACCCAGGGCAAAATCCTGGCGATAAACGCCGGTAAAGCAGAGCTGGAAGCGAAAGGCATCAGGTCACCGGGAAGCGATGCGACGCCTGAGGAACGGGCAGCGTATGACCGGTTGCTGACCAGTTCGTCAGCCTACAAAACCGCGCAGGCGGAATGGGGCACAGGGAGCGCGATCCAGCAGGGTATCCAGGCCGCAACGGCGGCGATACAGGGTCTTGCTGGCGGTAATGTGGGACAACTGCTGTCCGGTGCGGCTGCGCCGTATCTGGCAGAGCAAATCCACAAACTGGCTCCGGATGAAACGAGCCGTGCCATGGCGCACGCGGTGGTGGGTGCCATCGTGTCGTACGAGGCAGGAAACAGTGCGGCAGCGGGCGCAGCCGGAGCGGTCAGCGGCGAACTGATGGCGCAACTGGTGATGAATCAGCTGTACCCCGGCAAACAGGTCAGTGCGCTGACGGAAACGGAGAAACAGACGGTCAGCGTGCTGGGCACACTGGCTGCGGGACTGGCGGGCGGTATAACGGGCGGCAGTGCGGCGGATGGAATGGCCGGGGCGCAGGCGGGTAAGAATTCGACGGACAATAATGCGCTAGGCGCTGCTGGTTCAGATCTTGGGTTCTGGCTGGGTAAAACTCCTGACTGCGATACGGCTTGTAAGGCAAATATCGCCGCAGGAGTAGCAAAAGGTAATTTGATAGTAGCGGCAGGCGAAGTAACAATCGTCGCCGCCACGGCGGAGGTAGCAGTACTTGCCAGAGCAGTACTCGCTGGTTGTAAATCAACGCCTATGATTTGTTTGAATGATGCAGGTATAGCCACAGCAGAAGCTTTGGTTCCGGGAGGCGTAGGAGCTGGTGGCGCGATAGGGATTGGTAAAACAGCGGCCGAAGCGGCTGCTGCGAAAGTTGAGGCTGTGGCGGCTAATGCGGTAAAAAATAATCCGTCATGGAAAACGGGTGAGTATCTTGATGGCTTTAAACCTTCATCGACACCGCTGGAATTGGTCAAAGAACAAGCCGGGAAAGGTTCACAAACTGCTTATATCAGAATGGATCATATACTCAATGGAGAAGTGAAAACGCTTAAGGATGGGACAAAAGTTGGTTCTGGGGGGCATTACATTCGCGACCCAAATATTAAAATTGATAAAGTCACCGGTACGGCAGATGCTAATGGTGTATCAACGGGCTATATCTCTGTAAGAGATCCGTCAACAGGGCAGTGGGTGCCAAAGAAAACTATGACTACCTTCTTCCCTGAAGAATGGTCAAAACGTCAAACCGCTCAGGAAATTGAAAGTGCGTTCAAAAACTCTGAAAAAATACCTAATACAGAAATGTGGAGCGGGAAATCATTAAGTGGTCTTGAAATACAAGGTTATTACGGAAAACCAGATGGAACGGGTGCGACAGCATGGCCTGTGTATGGCGGTAGGAAAAAATAATGTTAAATGATCAAATAAAGTTCTGGTGGAATGAAAAAAGTAACTCGTTCGTTCCTGTTGGAGGAGAAGTACGTAATTCCAATAATGGTGCTCTATTAGGCTATGGAGTTCGTGAAGTCTCTAGTTGGTTATCCAATGATATTCAATATGGAATTAATTCTGTTGATATATGGGTAAAAAATCTAACTAATCTTGCATCAGGCATAGCAACCGATGGCAATTTCGGAATAGGAAATGCTCACTGGGTGATGGTTACTCAGGATAAGGTATTTATTGGATGTGAATATGTTGAAGAACAACAGGTTCTTTTAACAATTGAGCAAACATTATATGTACTAGAACAGTATCGTTCGTTTTTGGAGGGGAATTATACAAAAGATTATCCACCAGAACCGATAGATGTTGAGTACGTGGCTGAAGGTAAAGACGCGATCAGACAGTATGAAGCTTTAGAAGGTGCTTACTGTTTGCCTTATTAGACTTAAATAAATCCCGGTCATAAAGCCGGGATTTATTGTCTATAATACAATCAGTTATCAGCCTGGCTCTGTGGCTTGCTGATCCTCTCAATGATCTTTCCAACCTGGTGCTTCTTATAGGCCAACAATTAAAATATTTTCCTCAGTATGTGGATGTATTCAAATTCTGGGCAGGGGTACTGCTGCTCCTTGAGGTAGACATGTAACTACTCGCCACGCCACCGACTACACCCGCAACAGCGAGAACTACGACCGTACGCTGGAAAGCCGTGATATCGGTTCCGTTGTCAGCGCCGGGGGCAGCCTGCTGATGCAGGCAGGGCGCGATATGAACTTGCGCGCGGCGGATGTGACGGCGACCGGTGACGCCACGCTGCTGGCGGGCAATAACCTGAATCTGACAAGCGGGGAAGCCGGCTGGGATCAGTCAACCAGCGCGAAGTGGAAAAAAAGCGGTCTGATGTCGAAGACCACCACGAAGATCCAGAGCGAGACGCATCAGCAGAGCGCACTGGGCAGCACCGTCTCCGGCGACACGCTGAAGGTGATGGCGGGTAACGACCTGACCGCGTCGGGCAGTAACCTGCTGGGCACAAACGATGTGACGCTGAGTGCGGGCAACAACCTGACGCTGACCACCGCCGCTGAGTCCGATCACTCTGCCTCGGTTGAGCAGAAGAAAAAATCCGGCTTCAGCGGCAGCGGCGGGATAGGCTTCTCGCTGGGGAATTCGTCGCAGAAACTGACCCGCGACGACAGCAGCAACGTGCAGAAAGGCAGCGTGGCGGGCAGCAGCGCGGGGAGCCTGACGCTGCAGGCGGGGAACGCGGCGACCGTGCACGGCAGTGACCTGGTGGCCGGTCAGGATCTGACGGTGCAGGGTAAAAACGTCAGCATCACGTCGGCCGAGAACAGCCATACCTCACTGACGAAAAGCGAATCAGAAAGCCGTGGCCTGACGGTGGGGTTATCCGGTACGGTGGGCAGCGCGCTGAACACCGCCGTGCATCAGGTGAAGGCCGCGAAAAAAGAAGAGAGCGGTCGTCTGGCGGCGCTGAAGGGCACGCAGGCGGCGCTGACCGGCTATCAGGCCGCCCAGGCGGCACAGCTGGCGGCGGGAGCCACGGGCAACAGCAGCGACGGCAACATCGCCGGACTGACGCTGAGCTACGGTAAACAGAAATCGACCTCGGAGCAGCGGCAGGAAGAGCACGATGCTTCCGGCAGTCAGCTGCAGGCGGGTCGGGATATGCATATCGCGGCGACGGCGGGCGACCTGAATGTGGAGGGCGCGCAGCTGAAGGCCGGGCAGGATATGGCGCTGTCGGCCAGCCGGGACATCAGCCTGACCTCGGGCAAAAACAGCACGCAGAGCAGTGGGCACAGCAGCAGCCACGGCGGTAGCGTGGGCGCCGGGCTGTCGGTGGGCGGCGGTGCGGCGGGGCTGAGCCTTTCGGCGAGCGCAAATCAGAGCCGGGGCCACGAGAACGGCAGCAGCCTGACCCATACGGAGACAACGGCGGACGCCGGGCGGAACCTGACGCTGAACAGCGGCCGTGACGCGCTGCTGCAGGGCGCGCAGGTCAGCGGGGAGTCGGTGAAAGCCGACATCGGGCGTGACCTGCTGATCGCCAGCGAGCAGGACCGCGACCACTACGACATGAAGCAGACCGGCAGCAGCGTCGGCGGCAGTGTCATCGGGGGCGCGGGTATCGGCGGCTCGGCCAGCCTGAGCGGCAGTCGGGATAAGATGAACAGCGACTTCGCCAGCGTGAAGGAGCAGACCGGCCTGTTCGCCGGGAAAGGCGGGTTTGATATCACAGTGGGCAGCCACACGCAGCTGGACGGCGGGGTGATAGCCAGCACGGCGGAGAAAGAGAAGAACCGGCTGGATACCGGCACGTTGGGCTGGAGCGATATCCATAATCAGGCGGATTATAAAACCGAACACCAGGGCGCGGGTATCAGCTCAGGCGGCAGCGTGGGCGGGCAGTTTGTCGGCAATATGGCGAACAACACGCTGGTCGGCGCCAACGGCAGCGGGCATGACAGCAGCACCACGCATGCGGCAGTGGAAGACGGCACGATAATCATCCGCGACAAGGATAAACAGCAGCAGGATGTGGCAACGCTGGACCGCGATACGGAGCACGCCGCAAACGGCCTGAGCCCGATCTTTGATAAGGAGAAAGAGCAGAAACGGCTGCAGGAAGCGCAGGTGATTGGGGAGATTGGTTCGCAGGCGATAGACATTGCGGCAACCCAGGGCCAGATAGCCGGGCAGAAGGCGGCGAAAGACCCGGCCGCGCTGAATGCGGCGAGAGAACAACTCGCTGCCGGGGGCAGGCCTTATACCGAATCTGATGTGGCGCAGCAGGCGTATAACAATGCGATGGCCCCGTGGGGAACGGGGGGCGCGATCCAGCAGGGTATCCAGGCCGCAACCGCGGCGATACAGGGTCTTGCGGGGCATGATCTTGGGCAAGCGCTGTCCGGTGCGGCTGCGCCGTATCTGGCCGAGCAGATCCACAAACTGGCCCCGGATGAAGCGAGCCGGGCGATGGCGCATGCGGTAGTGGGTGCCATCGTGTCTTACGAGGCCGGAAACAGTGCGGCAGCGGGCGCAGCCGGAGCGGTCAGTGGCGAGCTGATGGCGCAACTGGTGATGAATCAGCTCTACCCGGGTAAACGGGTCAGTGATCTGACGGAAACGGAGAAACAGACGGTCAGTGTGCTGGGCACACTGGCGGCGGGACTGGCCGGAGGTATAACGGGCGGCAGTGCGGCGGATGGAATGGCCGGGGCGCAGGCGGGTAAGAACTCGGTTGAGAATAATGCGCTGTCCTCTCAGGATGAAAAACAGCGGCAGGATGCGAAGTGGTCACTGCCGTATATCAAGGATGAAAAGCAGAAACAGCAGGCTGAGAAGTTAATCAGTGACCTGAACGCGAAGGATAAAGCGTTTGATGCGAAGCTGAATGCAGCCTGTGAGGGTCTATCATCCGCAGCCTGCCAGGGGATGCGCCAGGAACTGGCTGCGATGGCGAAGAGTTACGACGAGCAGCTCGACGGCCAGTATGTTGGTAATATGGGCACCGTCTATAAGGAAGGTAAAGGTCAGGTTGACGCGCTGATACGGCAGTATGCTACAGCAGACGCGAAAGCGGAGCGCGAGGCGAATGTAAACCGGATTGCTGAAAACTGGGGCGTGAGTAAGGAAGCAGCGGACGGCCTCTATACCGCGATGGCTGGCGTTCATACCACGGCGGCTATTGGTGGTGCGATTTATGGGATGAAGGGGCTGACGGAGAAACCGGCTGGGACTGGTGCAGTTAAACAGCCTTCTGAATCCGGAAGATCTCCGACTCCGGTACCTGGAAAGCTTGCTGTTGATGAAGAGGCTGGATACTGGTCACAATATGATAAGTATCGTCGGGATCCATACAATTGGAACTGGCCGGAAAAATTAGGCTTTGCGGGAGAACCGGTTAAGACGACGATCCCTGTAGGAACCCGTTTAGACAGATATGGTGAACCGAGCGGGTCATTCTTAGCACCGAAAGGAACACCTTACGGGGAAAGAGCACTGGCTCCAGGTGCAAAAGCTGAGAAATATTACGAATATGAGGTTGTGAAGCCATTGCCTGTGATACAGGGAAAAATAGCTCCTGCTTTCGGTGAGCCTGGTGGAGGTGTTCAAATACTGCCTAATATGGAACAACGGGTTAATATCGAATGGCTCATTGATAAAGGCTATCTGAAGGAGATTAAATAAATGGAAGATATAAGTGTAATACAGAATGAGGCTTTTCGGTTAGGTCTTAAGGTTAATGCTCCTCGTAACGATTTGATTATATTAACTAAACCATCAGATTACGGAAAGCCATATCTTCATATATCCCAGGATCGCTATGACTATATTTATTCGGAGAGAGGCTATGAATTTTCAAGAAAATCTACCAAAGATTTAGACGAGTTGCTCTATTGGATTATTTATCCCGTAGTTCATCAAATGGCTGTGGAGTATGAATTAATACATCGAGTCGATGAGTCCGAAGATTGCAGGAAAATAATCTTCCCAAAATTGATCGAATATCTAGGAAAAATGAACCCACTTTGGGCTGAAAAGGCTAGAAAAGAGTTACCTTTGGTATAATTATAAAGTATCCCGGCCACCGAGCCGGGATTTAATTATCTGTCGTTCAGTCAGTTACCGCTCCTGGCCTGTGGTCGGCTGATCACCTCGATCAGCTCCGTCACCTGCCGCTGCTTGCGGGCCGACAGCTTACAGACCTTCCTGATCGTCTGCATAATCTGTGGCTCGGGAGGTAATGCAGGTTCGCGAGCCGTACCTGCACATCAACCGGTGTGCCGGTCTCAAATCCCGCCTCAGCCAGCCAGTTCCCCTTCAGGGTGACAGCCGGTGCCGGTTCAAATGTCCGTGAATCCCGGACGTAGCCCACAGTATAAGCCCGTGTTGTTGTGGGTATATCTGTTCCTGACTTATGATGCTGCTCAGCTGTAATCAACCCCTGTTTAGTTGCACGTGGTTAGCTAAGGCCTGGTGTTCCAGCATCTCAGCCCTGCTTTAATAAATTTATCCCTTCTAAGTGCGCAACAATCTGCGTGACCTGACTCTTCACAACCATTGACGTCCTGAACTATCTTCGCTGCTTTCAGGGCAGCTGAAAGGCGGCGACCAGCTCACCCTGCAGGCCGGGAATGATATTCTCAGCCTGACCGGCAGCGAACAGCGGGGCAGCGAGAGCTGGCTGGGCCGCCAGGCGGGGATCGGGGTGACGAACGACGGCGGCCTGCTGTCGCTGAACGCCGGTCATGATATTCAGCTGACGGCCAGCGTGGTGAGCAGTCAGGGCCGCGACAGCACCACCCGGCTGATCGCAGGCAACGATATCACCCTGGACACGGCGAAGACCTCTCACGCCACCGACTACACCCGCAACAGTGAGAATTACGACCGCACGCTGGAAAGCCGTGATATCGGTTCCGTTGTCAGCGCCGGGGGCAGCCTGCTGATGCAGGCGGGGCGCGATATGAACCTGCGCGCGGCGGATGTGACGACGAGCGGCGACGCCACGCTGCTGGCGGGCAATAACCTGAATCTGACAAGCGGGGAAGCCGGCTGGGATCAGTCAACCAGCGCGAAGTGGAAAAAACACGGTCTGATGTCGAAGACCACCACGAAAATCCAGAGCGAGACGCATCAGCAGAGCGCGCTGGGCAGCACCGTTTCCGGCGACACGCTGAAGGTGATGGCGGGGAACGATCTGACCGCATCGGGCAGCAACCTGCTGGGCACAAATGATGTGACGCTGAGTGCGGGCAACAACCTGACGCTGACCACCGCAGCCGAGTCCGATCACTCTGCCTCGGTTGAGCAGAAGAAAAAATCCGGCTTCAGCGGCAGCGGCGGGATAGGTTTCTCGCTGGGGCACTCGTCGCAGAAACTGACTCACGATGAAAGCAGCAACGTGCAGAAGGGCAGCGTGGCGGGCAGCAGCGCGGGGAGCCTGACTTTGCAGGCGGGGAACGCGGCGACCGTTCACGGCAGTGACCTGGTGGCCGGTCAGGATCTGACGGTGCAGGGTAAAAACGTCAGCATCACGTCGGCGGAGAACAGCCACACCTCGCTGACGAAAAGCGAATCAGAAAGCCGTGGCCTGACGATGGGGTTATCCGGTACGGTGGGCAGCGCGCTGAACACCGCGGTGCATCAGGTGAAGGCGGCGAAAAAAGAGGATAGCTGTCGTCTGGCGGCGCTGAAGGGCACGCAGGCGGCGCTGACCGGCTATCAGGCCGCCCAGGCGGCGCAGCTGGCGGCGGAAGCCACGGGCAGCAGCAGCGACGGCAACATCGCCGGACTGACGCTGAGCTACGGTAAGCAGAAATCGACCTCGGAGCAGCGGCAGGAAGAGCACAGCAGTTCAGGCAGTCAGCTGCAGGCGGGTCGGGATATGCATATCGCGGCGACGGCGGGCGACCTGAATGTGGAGGGGGCGCAGCTGAAGGCCGGGCAGGATATGGCGCTGTCGGCCAGCCGGGACATCAGCCTGACCTCGGGCAAAAACAGCACGCAGAGCCGTGGGCACAGCAGCAGCCACGGCGGTAGCGTGGGCGCAGGGCTGTCGGTGGGCGGCGGTGCGGCGGGGCTGAGCCTCTCGGCGAGCGCCAGTCAGAGCCGGGGCCACGAGAACGGCAGCAGCCTGACGCACACGGAGACAACGGCGGACGCCGGGCGGAACCTGACGCTGAACAGTGGCCGGGATGCG
>NZ_JACVTX010000049.1:0-13924 GCF_016624745.1 Erwinia sp. S43
GCTATGGCTATGGCTATGGCTATGGCTATGGCTATGGCTATGGCTATGGCTATGGCTGTTGTTATCGTTATATCCATTTAACTAAATGAGTTCGACTTTCATGTGTGACTTCGCAGGGCAAGTTGGAACCTGGCTGGATGATAGCCGACGATGCTTAAATTCTACATGCGCTATATGTCATATCAGTAAGATGACCAACATCATGATAGGCATTTTTTGTCATA
Organism: Erwinia sp. S43; assembly: GCF_016624745.1. NCBI lineage: Bacteria > Pseudomonadati > Pseudomonadota > Gammaproteobacteria > Enterobacterales > Erwiniaceae > Erwinia > Erwinia sp. S43. Next base: position 225 of record NZ_JACVTX010000049.1, read on the forward strand.
ATATCAGTTAAATGAATTGCGTAACTCAATGATTTATAGTTAGAATCCCGCCCTATTGTATTATTAAAAATCATATCAACCATATGTTTAGTAAATGGTTAGCGCGCGATTTAAAATCCCTTGTTCTCTTTCTTGATGGAGGGGGAAATCCTTCCCCAAAACTAAATTTTACTCTAAGTATTTCATAGGGTTGCAATGGGATTAAACCTACGGTTCAAACCATGCTTACCGATTATTTGTCGATTAATATCAATGATTTAATTTAAATTTCGAAGATAATGCTGCGCCATATGGAATGGTTCGAAGCCGCAGACCTGATCGTTAAAGGCATGGAATGCGCAATTAACGCCAAAACCGTGACCTATGACTTCGAGCGTCTGATGGACGGCGCTAAACTGCTGAAATCTTCAGAGTTTGGCGATGCAATGATCAGCCACATGTAATATGTGCTGTTGATGATTGTGAAGACGGGGGCCGATTTAGCCCCCGTTTTTGTTGTGCTTATGGACTGATTTTTATATATGTCGCCAACTAATGAATCCAAAGTTTCAGGAACGTCGATTCAGCTAGCCACATTGCATGAATACCTGTTCACTGATGATTTGTCATGTCCAGGCTGGACGTTGCCGCACCGTCATTAATATTGGACGGCGCATTCCAGTCTCTGCCTTTTAAGGCATCATTCGTATTCATACTTGCTGAATCGTTGGCTGAGTTGAGTGATGAACCATCAAGCTCAGCATCGGCTTCATCATCGCCTGAATCAGTACTGGTAAAGCCCCCTTTGCTGGAAATCGTATCCGTACCACCCATCTCATTCGGCATGCTGTCGCTGGTTGAATCATCGTCATTTAAACAAGAATAGCCACCCAGGTCATTAGGTTCGCAGTCAGTAGCCTGCGCGACGTGAGAGAATGACGCCAAAGCAGATACCAGTGACAAAACAATAATTTTTCTCATTTTTTCAGCTCGTTTTGAAAAGATTATCACAGCATAAGTTCTTATAAGTTTGTGATGCTGTATGTAACCTGTTGTGAAACTGAAGGATTCTGGCTATAAAAACAGCAAGATAATTCGTTGAATGAATCAAAAACCCAGGAAACATTTTGCCGATAACTCCCTCTCGACTGCATCTTCGCCCCGTAATCAGCTCAGACGCAGATGACCTTTTCAGAATTTATGGCGACCCTGCCACAAATACGTTTAATCCTGCAGGACCGTATCCTGATATTGATTATGCCCGCGGTGTTTTGGCTCGATGGCTTAAACACTGGGAAGATTACGCTTTCGGAAGCTGGGCTATCTCGCTAAAGGATAATCCCGAAAGAATTATCGGTTTTGGCGGGTTAAACATCCGCAGTTATGCTGATATTTCTATCAATAGCCTGGGATATCGCTTCTCCACGGAGTCGTGGGGAAAAGGCCTGGCGACAGAGTTTGCTAACTATGCGGTCAGCTATGGGTTTGGTGAAATCAAACTACCTGATATATCTGCCACAGTAAGAGCAAATCACCTGGCATCGCAGAAAGTCCTGACGAATGCCGGACTCAGATATGTACGGGACATTCATGATGTGAAAAATGCGCCCGCCAGCATGCTGTTTACACTGACCCGCGCCGAATGGGATAAACAATAATGTTCGTTTTTTGTTGGCTGGCATATAAACAGTTATCAAAAAAAGTTATCAAAAATCTCAATTTCAGACCGGAAAGTTATCCTATTCTGGGCTGGACTTTTACGCTGAACGTGCAGTCTGATGCTAATCGGCCACGCTTCAATACCCCGGTAACCGCCGCTTAACCGGCTGAGACTTCACAATCGCGCTGTTGGTTTCTGCCTTATCGGTGATGCGATCCAGAATAAAATCCAGATGCTCGATGGAACGCAGATGCAGGCGTGCGATAAAGCAGTCGTCGCCCGTCACTTTGTCGCATTCGGCCAGTTCAGGAATGGATTCCAGCAGCTTCTGCACCTCATGCAGTTTTCCCGGTAGCGGCTTGATGCGGACGATGGCCTGCAGCGAGTAGCCCAGTGCGTGCGCATCCACCTCGACGGTAAAAGCACGAATTACACCGCGATCTTCCAGACGTCGCAGCCGTTCGGCCGCGGCGGGAGCGGAAAGGCCGATCTGTTCAGCCAGCGCTTTAATCGGCGTCCGGGCATCGGTTTGTAACAGCGCGAGCAGGCGGCGATCGATATCATCCAGGGCCATCAGTTTTTCTCCGTTTTTACCTTTTTAACACAGGTATTTTTGCATAAGTGCCTTGTTTATCGCAGGTGAATTTGTCGAAGTTGCGGGTAAATTATTGACCACGCGATCCGACACATTTGGGAAATCTGATGAACAACACGACACGCGGCACGCTGGAGATGACGGCGGCGATGATCATTTCCGGCACCATCGGCTGGCTGGTGACGCTTTCCGGCAGGCCGGTAACCGAAGTGGTATTCTGGCGCTGTCTGTTTGGCGCACTGACCCTGCTGCCCGTCTGTGCAGCAATGGGGCTGCTGCGGCACGGGCGGATCTCCCGGCGTCAGCTCCTGCTGGCGGCACTCGGCGGGGTGGCTATCGTGGTTAACTGGTTACTACTGTTTGCCGCCTATTCACGCGCATCCATCTCTATAGCGACGGCCGTGTATAACACCCAGCCGTTTATGCTGGTGGGACTGGGCGCGCTGTTTTTGCACGAACGCCTGACGCGGGCGAAGCTGGGCTGGCTGCTGCTGTCATTTGCCGGGTTACTGCTGATTGTGCAGACGCGGCCTGATGCCGCTGTCAGCAGCAGCGATTATCTGATGGGGATTTTGCTGGCGCTGGGGGCGGCATTTTTCTATGCCTTGGCGGCGCTTATCACTAAAAAACTCAGTGGAATGCCGCCGCATTTTATTGCGCTGGTACAGGTGCTGGTGGGAGCGGTGCTGTTACTGCCGTTTGCGCTGCAAAGCCACGATGCCATTGCGCCCGCCAGCTGGTCGTTGCTGATGACACTGGGCGTCGTGCATACCGGATTAATGTATATCCTGCTGTACGGCGCGATCCAGCGCCTGCCAACTCACCTTACCGGCGCGCTTTCATTTATCTACCCGGTGGTGGCGTTTATCGTGGATGCCGTGGCTTTTGGGCATCGCTTACATCCGTTGCAGATGGCGGGGACCGCCGCTATTTTGCTGGCGGCAGCCGGGATGATGCGTGTTAAGCGGCTGCCAGCGCAGCCGTGTGCGGTTAACGATTAAGCAGGGAGGGCTGGCTGGCCCCCGATATCGCTTTCCACGTTAGTCGTAGTTGTTCGAGTGCGGATGCCCGCGCGTGATGAAGCAGGTGCGTCAGCCCGACACCGAGGCAAAATAAATTCCCTTTTCCAGCAACCGCTTTACAAAAACCTTCTGTTTCTGACCTTGATCAAAGCGGTAAAACAATATTACTGTATTTATATACAGTAACTTTTGAGGTCGTAACCATGAAGTTTTATCAGCCCGCAGAAATCCGCGCCATTCTGCACCTGCCGTTGTTTATCAGCCGGGTGCCCTGTGGCTTTCCGTCGCCTGCGCAGGACTACATTGAGCAGCGCATCGACCTCAATGACCTGCTGGTGAGCCACCCCAGCTCAACCTACTTTATCAAGGTCAGCGGCGATTCGATGATTGAAGGTGGAATTGGCGAGGGCGACATGCTGGTGGTGGACAGCTCGCTGAAGGCGGAACACGGCGATATTGTGGTGGCCGCGCTGGACGGCGAATTCACCGTCAAGCAGCTGATGCTGCGGCCTTATCTGCACCTGCGGCCGATGAACTCCGCCTATTCGATTATGCCGATTCCCGATGCTGATCAGTTCGACATCTTCGGCGTGGTGAAGCACGTGATTAAAACGCTGGGTAAGTGATGTTTGCCCTCGTGGATGTAAATTCATTCTACGCTTCGTGCGAAACGGTGTTCAGACCGGATCTGAAGGGTAAACCCGTCTGCGTGCTGAGCAACAACGACGGCTGCGTGATTGCCCGCTCGGCGGAGGCAAAGGCGGTCGGCGTAAAAATGGGCGAACCCTATTTTAAAATCAAAGACCACCTGCGGCAGCACCGGGTGAGCGTGTTCAGCTCAAACTATGCGCTCTACGCCGATATGAGTCTCCGGGTGATGACCACGCTGGAGGAGATTACCCCGGCGGTAGAGGAGTACTCGATCGATGAGGCATTTATCGATCTGACCGGCGTACGCAACTGCCGGGTGCTGGAAGAATTCGGGCACGAGATCCGTGAAACGGTGAAGCGCGATACGCACCTGAATGTGGGCGTCGGGATTGCCCAGACCAAAACGCTGGCAAAGCTGGCCAACTACGCGGCAAAAACGTGGACGCGGACCGGCGGCGTGCTGGATCTGTCGAACGTGGATCGCCAGCGCAAGCTGATGGCGCTGGTGCCGGTGGAAGAGGTGTGGGGTGTGGGTCGGCGAATTAGCAAGAAGCTGAATGCGATGGGCATTATTACCGCAAAAGATCTGTCGGAACAGAGCACGTGGATTATCCGCAAGCACTTTAACGTGGTGCTGGAGCGCACGGTGCGAGAACTGCGCGGTGAACCGTGCCTGGCGCTGGAGGAACAGGCACCGAACAAGCAGCAGATCCTCTGCTCGCGTTCGTTTTCTTCGCGGATCGTTGACTATGCCGATATGCGTGAAGCGGTGTGTAACTATGCGGTGCGCGCGGCGGAAAAGCTGCGGGCAGAAAAGCAGTACTGTCGGCAGATTGCGGTGTTTATTCGCACCAGTCCACATACGGTGAATGAACCGTTTTACGGCAATCAGGCGATGAGTATGCTGCTGACGCCGTCCAATGATACACGGGATATTATTCGTGCCGCGATACATGCACTCGATTGCATCTGGCGCGACGGGCACCGATATATGAAGGCCGGGGTGATGCTCGGCGACTTTTTCAGCCACGGCGTTTCGCAGCTTAATCTGTTCGATGATTTCAAACCGCAGCAGAACAGCGAGGCACTGATGCAGGTGATAGACCGCGTGAATCAGAGCGGCAGGGGCACGCTGTGGTTTGCCGGGCAGGGGATTCAGAAACCCTGGGCGATGAAGCGCGAAATGCTGTCACCGGCTTATACCACCCGCTATCAGGACCTGCCGCTGGCGAAGTAATCCGGCACTTATGGAGAGTGAGTTTACTCAGATGTTCTCTTGCCTGGTCGCAACAGGAATAATTTCGATTAAACGCCTGAACTTTCCGCCACCGCCCGCAGTGGGTGAGAAAATAGGATTAAATTTGGGCGGCAGGAAAAATGAGAAAACATGCTGCCGTAATATTTTTTTAGCGTGAGTGTGATCTTTCTCTTAATTAACAAAAAAACGTTAAAAGAAATAAATAAATTATAAAATTATGATTTATATAAAAATAAAAATAACTCCCGGCCTGAATTTTCTACCACAACGTAAAGCCTTTCTATCTTTGCGGGGCATCATAAATTTCAGCAGTTGATCTGCATCTGTTCGATATGCACATTCTTAAGCCGTACTTGTCCCCTTATTCGTTGATTTCGTGCTGATTACGTTCAGGAGCTGTTTTATGCAATTTATTTCCGCAAAAACCATTCATGACCTGCTGGAATGGGAGGGCGTCATCAACGCCATTCACTCGGCGCATCTGGGGGCTCGCCATACCGGGGAAGGCTTTTTCCTCGGTGATGCCGCTTATGGCCTGCTTAGCCGGGGCGTTATTCTGCCCGGTCGCGGTGCCGGGTTAAAAATCGCCTCAATTTATCCGGCTAACGCACAGGCAAAACCGCCACGCGCGGCGGAGGATGCCGCCTTTGTGGTGATTGACGAAGAGACAAAAGCGATCTCTGCCGTGCTTGATGGTCCGGCGATTACCCGCTGGAAAACGGCGGCAGATTCGGTGGCTGCCGCCCGCATACTGAGCCGTGAAGATAGCGCCACACTGCTGGTGCTGGGGGCCGGACCGGTGGCAACGGCGCTGGTCGATGCCTATTTGCATATCCGACCGTCCATTCGCATCGTGCTGCTGTGGAACCGCACGGCTGAAAAGCTGGCTGCGACGCTGGCCGCGCTGAGAGAGAAGGGGATTGAAGCGGAAATTGTGCCGGATCTTAGCGCAGCGGTAGGACGCGCGGACATTATCACCGCTGCCACCAGCTCGGCGTCACCGCTGATCTTGGGGAAAGATGTGCAGCCCGGCACGCATATCGATCTGCTGGGTGGCTATCGCCCGGATATGCAGGAATCAGACGGCGAAGCGGTGGCAAAAGCACGGGTATTTGTCGACGATCGAACCAACGCCGCGATGTCCGGCGATCTTCATATCCCACTGCGGTTGGGCATGATTACGGAACAGCATATCGAAGCCGATCTCTATGAGATTTGCCAGAGCACGAGCTTTTGCCGGCAGCAGCAGGATATTACGCTGTATAAGAATGCGGGCGGCGCGCACCTGGACCTGATGGTCAGCCTGCTGGTGATCGATCGTTTAAACCGGTAATCCGTAGCGTAGAGACGTTATGATTCACCCGGTGGTTATTTTTACTGGCGCTTATCGGGTGGATGCCGGTTAGTGGCCCGCTGATCTAATGACGCCGGGGTCGATGCAGGATTTCACCCAGCATCCCCGGCAGGCAGGCGCCAACGATCACCAAAAATCCCATCAATGGCCCCCCAATCAGCAACAGGGCGCAAAATAGTACGGCGTTCATGTCTGTCCTTTCGTTGTTTTTTCTTCTTTCAGGAACGTAAATAGCGTGGCTATGCTGCACCTAAAGTGTCGATTATGCATTGATCGGAATCACAATTTCGCAGGGCTAAAATGTGGCAAGGCTGGCTACTGGCTGATTGCGTTTCAGGGAAAATATTTCGAGCCATGAGGCGTGATTAAAAAGGGAAGAAAATATAAGAATTGTTTCAGGAGCGATTGGACAGTGTATGTTATAACAGTTAATATTTGCTTATATTTATGCAAAAAAAAAGCCCGCTAAGAGCTTTAATGCGGGCCAACACCAGGGAAATCGATTAATTTTAATGATAGGAGTATTCTCAGTTATTGCCAGGCAAAAACGCGTTATTTGCGAGCGAAATCAAAAAAAATGTTGGATTGCCCTTTCCCACATTAATACTCTTCAGAAATCAGCCACTGGTCCGCTTCCTCAAACATTTCTTCGATGATACGCATCAGCGTGGCCTTATCGGTTTTACTGGCGTCACTTTTTACGCCGTTGGCCTGCATCGGTTTCACTTTGACCAGCGCATCAGGGAAAACCCGCTGAACGCGTTTTTCCAGTTCTTCCAGTATCAGCTGCTCGGCGTTCGCCAGTCCCGCCACGTTGCGCTTGTCATAAATCAGTTCAACAAACATTTTACTTCCGCTCCCTTTGAATTTATCTGTATAAAAATACAGGTATATGAGAGCGGGTTCAAACACTATTTCGCGAACCGACCGGGTGCTCGGCCCGCGTTCTGGCTGGCTTCAGTCAACTATACCGCGCTGCGGGTGAGTTTTAGCTAAATCACTGATTCGCTGGTGACGAGCCGAGAATGGTGTGGCCGGAGATTGTCAGTGCGGCATCGCTGCCGTTAACGTTAAGCTCAGCCCGTGCGCCCAGCGGGAGCGTAACGGTATCGTGACCGTGGCCGAAGTCCAGGCCGGTTACCAGCGGCAGTCCGCTGCGCTGGGCTATAAGCTCCCATACGCTGCTGAAATCGTAACCGTTATCGTAGTCAGAAAGCGTGTTGCCGGTAAAACTGCCGGTCACAATGGCTTTTTGCCGCGCCAGAATGCCGCTTTCCAACAGCTGTAGCAGCATGCGTTCAACGCGGAACGGATGCTCATTAACATCCTCGATCACCAGAATTCCGTCGCGGATATCCGGCAGCCAGGGAGTGCCGATCAGCGAGGCGATCATCGCCAGATTTCCCCCCCAGAGCGTGCCCGACGTGCTGAGCTGCTGTGGCGTAGTCTGCCAGCGCAGGGTGAACTGCGCAGAGGTCAGCGCCAGCCAGAAGTTGTTGAGGGTGAAATCAGAGAGCGTTTCCGCACCAAAATTCCCTGTCAGCATGGGGCCGCTAAAGCTCGGCAATCCGGCCTGAGCCAGCAGGGCAAGCTGTATGGCGGTGAAATCACTGTGCCCGCACAGCGCAACGGGCCTACCGCAAAGGCGGTCCGCCAGGCTTTTATAGTCAAGATTTGGTAGCAGGCGGCTGGCACCATAGCCGCCGCGTACGGCCAGCACAATGTCCGGCAGCGTTTCCAGCCGCGCAAGATCGTTAACGTCGGCCAGCCGCTGGCTGTCGCTACCGGCAAAACGCTGTTCGCGTCTGCTGATAATGTCGGTATGGGTCACCCGATGTCCGTCTGCACGCAGGCGGTCAATACCGCGCTGTGCGGCATCCGGATTGTGGCAAAAGCCAGAAGGGGCGATCAGATGAATATTTCGTGGAGACACGGTCATAATACGTACTTATCTCATCCGGATAGTGGTTTAACCGACGTTTATCAACAATTTTTACACTATGCGCGGCAATAAAAAGTGTGCTCTGCCGCAGGCTGGTGAAAATTTATACGCCGGTAAGTGAATTATTTTTGTACACTCGCTGTCGAATTCTTTCGATGATGACGAAAAGCCGTAGCGATGTCATCAGCCGCAGCCAGCAAATTAAGAATTACGGCAATTTTCTGCTAACCGGCAAGTCGTATGATAGGCGCGACGCCAGGCCCAGAGGATAAACAAGCGTGCATAAATGCGTGAAATTAGCAGCCATGATGGCTGCACTACTGCTGGCAGGTTGCGCCAGCGAACCCGCAAAGAAGATCGTTCATCAGCCGGATACTCCGCTGACGTCAGCACCGCCACAGAAAGTGGCACAGGCCTGGTCACTCTTTACTGAAAACGCCGCTCGTAGCTACGGTGTCGATCAGAAACTGGTGGATGCCATTATTGCCGTGGAGTCCGGCGGCAATCCAACGGTGGTCAGCAAGTCTAATGCCGTTGGCCTGATGCAGATTAAAGCCTCCACTGCCGGGCGCGAAGTGTATCGTGCACAGGGCCGCCACGGGCAGCCGAGCAAAAGTGAACTGCGCGATCCGGTCAAAAATATCGATATCGGCACGGCCTATCTGCGTATTTTACAGCAACAGCAGCTGGCCGGTATCCGCAATCCTGAGACCCTGCGCTACGCAACTATCGTTTCCTATGCTAACGGTGCCGGTGCGCTACTGCGGACTTTCTCGCGGGATCGCAATCGGGCGATTGCGATGATTAATGCCATGAGCCCGGATGAGTTTTATCAGCACGTGCAGAACAATCACCCGGCGGCGCAGGCTCCGCGCTATTTATGGAAGGTGACAACCGCCTATCGTACGATTTAAGCCGTCAATCGGTGTTGATAAGTACCAAAAAAAATTGCTGAAAAAGTTTGTCCTTAAATCACAGACTTAGAATCCTCTCCTATACTTAGTGCAGTTTTAATCGTGCCAGTTTGATAACGGTAATCATTAAGGGGGAGTAAATGGGTATTCTGTCATGGATCATTTTTGGATTGATCGCCGGTATTATCGCCAAGTGGATTATGCCAGGTAAGGACGGTGGCGGCTTTATCATTACCGTGGTGTTGGGGGTTGTCGGTGCGGTTGTCGGCGGCTGGATCAGTACCTTCTTTGGTTTTGGTAAGGTTGACGGGTTTAATTTCGGCAGCTTTGTGGTTGCGGTGATCGGCGCGATTGTGGTGCTGTGGATTTATCGCAAGGTACGTAGCTGATACGAATGGGGCCTGCGGGCTGGTTTCGTTGAGAATTGTGGAGCCACTCTCTGTTAAGGAGGGTGGCTTTTTTATTGGTGGCGTGGATGCTTGCATTGGTGCATTGGTGCATTGGTGCATTGGTGCATTGGTGCATTGGTGCATTGGTGCAGGGGGAAGCGGTGATAGCGGTGCCAGGGAGTCAGCCTGTGCGGCGGCCGGGCGGTCCTCGCGCCGCGCGTTGCGCGGTGCCCTCGGTTGCCGCATCTGGCCGGTCGGACCGGCGGAGACGGTACATCCTTGTACCGACCCCGCCTGACGCCAGCGTCCTGCTGGCGTCTCCTGGCCAGCTGCTTTCACCTCGGCGCTGCGGATTGCCCGTCTGCCGCACAGGCTGACTCCCTTTCGGCTATGCGTGTCGCTGCCTGATCTGAATGGGTCGTTTTCCTGAAAGCAACGCTGAAGTCACGAAGAGGGCTGGTGGAATCCAAAGTGCTGAACGGAGAATAAAGGCCACCAGGGTAGGTGTTCGGGAGTCAGCCTGTGCGGCGGGCGGGCGGTCCTCGCGCCGCGCGTTGCGCGGTGCCCTCGGTTACAGCATCTGGCCGGTCGGACCGGCGGAGACGGTACATCCTTGTACCGACCCCGCCTGACGCCAGCGTCCTGCTGGCGTCTCCTGGCCAGCTGCTTTCACCTCGGCGCTGCGGATTACCCGTCCGCCGCACAGGCTGACTCCCTTTCGGCTATGCGTGTCGCTGCCTGATCTGAATGGGTCATTTTCCTGAAGGCAAGGCTGAAGTCACGAAGCGGACTGGCGGATTTCCCGGTTGGGCATCCACAGCGCTGAACGGAGAGAGGAAGGCCGGATTCGGCCGCATGGACGCGGACGAAAAGTGCAGCCGGGGCAGGACGCCCCGTCTGCACTGGTCCGAAAGGCTGACGAAAGAAGTGAAGGCACCGCAACGCGGCGCGAGGACCGCCCATTAGGGAAAACTGCCAGTTTGCGTTGCCATCGGTTGTTGCCATCGGCCATGCAGACAATAAATCACCAATCAGCACGGTCACCGTACACGTAACGAATCACCGATTCAGCCAAACGATCTGAGCCAGCGCACCCGAGCGCGCTGGCTCAAACTGGGATTAGAAATCATACCCCACGGTCGCCACCACCGAACGCTCCGCGCCCCAGTAGCAGTAACCATAACCGTAGCAGGCCGCCACATAGTCACGTCCGGTCAGGTTATTGGCATTCACCTGCACAAATGCACCTTTCAGGCTGCTGTTCCATGCACCCAGATCGGCACGAACCGATGCATCAAACAGCGTCACCGACGGCAGACGCACGGTATTGGCATTGTCCGCCCACTGCTTACCGATATAGCGCACACCCGCACCGGCACTCAGACCATAGTCAAACTTGTAGTTAGCCCAGGCAGATGCAGTCGCATTAGGGGAAACGTACGGCGTATGACCGTTGATAGACTCACCGGTCGAGGCATCAATCGCTTCTTTATAACGAACGCGGCTCAGCGTGTAGCTGGCAATCGTGCTCAGGCGCGGCGTCAGCTGATTACGCGCTTCCAGTTCCAGACCGCGCGAGTTGACCTTGCCAGCCGGGTCGTAATAACCACCCTGCACGTTACGGCTGCCGACGTTTTTCTGCGTCAGATCGTACACCGCCACGGAGTAGAGATCGGACGTTCCCACCGGCTGGAACTTCACACCGGCCTCATACTGCTCGGCGGTGGTAGGTGTCAGCAGATTGCCGTCGGCACCGGTCAGCGACTGCGGCGTGATAGCCTGACTGTAGCTGACGTACGGTGACACACCGTTGTCGAAGGCGTACAGCAGACCGGCACGTCCGCTCACGTGGTCATCCTGGCGGCGATTATCGTTACCGAGGTCGATATTATTGATTTTCGACACGATGCGGTCATAGCGGCCGGACACGTCGAAATGTACGCGGTCCCACTTCATCTCATCCTGCAAATACATACCGGTCTGATAGTACTGGCGCTCGGAGTGAACAAAGTTATAGTTCGGACGCACACCGATGGTTTGACCCGTTGCCGTATTCAGCTGTGAGCCATAGCCGCTGGCGTCGTGCAGGTCGTTTTTATACTGATGATATTCCACGCCCAGCACTACTTTATGCTCAATGTCAGCGGTCGCGAAATCGGCTTCCAGCTGGTTGTCGATGGCGAAAGCATCCAGCGAAGAGCGGGAGCCGGAGTAGTAGCGATTCATAATATCGCTGTCGGCAGAAACCCAGCCAATCTGGTAGATCTGGTCCAGGTCGACGTTGGAATGGCTGTAGCTGGCGGTAGAGCGAACGGCCCAGGTATCGTTGAAGCGATGGGCGAATTCGTAGCTGTAGATCTGCTCGTGGCGCTTGAAGCGGTCAAGGTCGGAATCGCCGTCGTAGAAACCGGTACTCAGCTTCTTGCCGTTGTGCTCGTAAATGCTGCCATCACCCGGTACGGAACCGTGGTAGCCGCCGGACGGATCTTTTTGCAGATAGGCTTTTACCAACAGCGACGTGTACTCATCAGGCTGCCACAACAGGGAAGGGGAGATCGCGTATTTCTCTTCACGGGTGTGGTCGTACTGCGTGTCGCTGCTGTGGCTCAGGCCGGTCAGACGGAAGGCCAGCTGGTCGTTAATCGCATTGGTGTAATCAACGGCCACGCCGGAAGTGCTGTTATTTCCCACGTAGGTACGGAAATGGCCTTCTTCAGTGAACTGCGGGCGTTTAGACGTTTCCATCACCAGACCGCCCGGCACGGTTTGACCGTACAGCGCGGAGGAGGGGCCTTTAATCACGTCGATACGTTCCAGGAACCACGGGTCCACTTGCAATACGTTAAAGCTGCCCGGATCGCTCATCAGGCGCAGGCCATCGAGGAAGATGTTATCCACATCACCGCCGTGGAAACCGCGCAGGGAAACGGTGTCATAACGGGTGGCGGCGCCGCCGAAGTTGGTGAAGGCACCGGCAGTGTAGTTCAGTGCCTGGTTGACGCTCATGGCACCCTGGTCTTCCATCTGCTGGCGGGTAACAACCGAAACGGACTGCGCGGTGGTAATCAGCGGTTCATCGGTTTTGGTCGCGCCCTTGCTGCTTTTGACCGTGTAGCCTTCGGTCGGTGAAGTGGCGGATTCTTCAGGTGCGCTGGTTACCGTAATGGTGTTTTCTGCGGCAAAGACGATCCCGGGTGCGACGAGCGCGAGTGAACAGAGCAGCGCAGAACGCTTCAGGTTGAAAGCCATACTCATTGTTAAAGTCTCTTATTAAGGTTTAGAACGTGCCACCGCGTTGAGTGCGGTTTATCTGCCTGTATTGATATAGACAGATAAATGTAAAGAGTTGTAATAATATCAATGAGAAGTATTATCTTTTCGATTAACGCTTTCAAGTATTAATTACAGTTAATAATTGCCTGTTGTAGTTCAGTAATTAACCTGAAAATGATGAGATTGAGGCTTGAGGCTTGAGGCTTGAGGCGCAGGTGTCCGGGAGTCAGCCTGTGCGACCGCCGGGCGGTCCTCGCGCCGCGCGTTGCGCGGTGCCCTCGGTTACAGCATCTGGCCGGTCGGACCGGCGGAGACGGTACATCCTTGTACCGACCCCGCCTGACGCCAGCGTCCTGCTGGCGTCTCCTGGCCAGTTGCTTTCACCTCGGCGCTGCGGATTACCCGTCCGTCGCACAGGCTGACTCCCTTTCGGCTATGCGTGTCGCTGCCTGATCTGGATGGGGCAATTTCCTGAAAGCAACGCTGAAGTCACGAAGCAGACTGGCGGATTTCCCGCCCGCTGTACAGGCTGGCTTCCTTTCGGCTATGCGTGTTGCTGCCTGAACTGAATGGGTCGTTTTTCTGAAGGCATCGCTGAAGTCACGAAGCGGACTGGCGGATTGCCCGTCCGCCGCACAGGCTGACTCCCTTTCGGCTATGCGT